>JBIPMR010000011.1:0-17300 GCA_044369025.1 Luteolibacter sp. | reverse complement strand
GGCGGAAATGCGCCTGGATACCCGCGAGGGAGCCATCGCAAAGTCGGACAAGCACGCGGTTGCCATTGTCCCGGGAGATCCGGAAGCCAGCGAGTTGATCCGCCGCGTTACGGCGAAGGATCCGGATGATATCATGCCACCTCCGGACCAGCACAAACCGGTCAATGAGAAGCAGATCGATTTGTTGCGTCAGTGGATCAAGGAAGGCGCACCCTATACTGAGCACTGGGCGTTTGTGCCTCCCGTCAAAAACACATTGCCAAACGCGGAGTCAAATCCGGTCGATTCATGGGTTGGAGAGCGCTTGAAGAAGGAAGGAATCGCGCTTTCCCCTGCGGCCGCTCCGGAAGTGCTGGCACGCCGGATCCATCTTGATCTGGTCGGCTTGCCACCGTCGCCCGCCGAGCTGGACTCCTATGTCGCAGCTTCGAAGGCGGATCCTCAAGCCGCAGTCGTGGAACTGGTGGACCGCTTGCTTGCCAGTGAGCGTTTCGGAGAAAAATGGGCGCGGCATTGGTTGGATATCGCCCGCTATTCGGACAGCAACGGCTTTGAAAAAGACCTGCCGCGCGAGCAATGGGTTTACCGGGACTGGGTGATCGGCGCGATCAACCGTGACATGCCTTATAATGAATTTCTAATCGAGCAAATCGCCGGCGACATGTTGCCAAACCGGACCCAGGACCAGGTGATAGCCAGCGGGTTTCTCAGCAACGGAATGATCAACGAGGAAGGAGCCATCATCCCCGAGCAGTTCCGGATCGCCGGCGTTGTCGATCGCATGGACGTGATCGGCAAGGCAGCCATCGGCCTCTCACTTCAGTGCGCGCAATGCCACACTCACAAGTTCGACCCCATCACGCACGATGAATATTTCGGCATCTACGCGTTCCTGAACGACACTTACGAGGCACAGTCATGGGTTTATAATCCGGAGCAAAAGAGTTTGCTAGAGCGTTTGGAAAACGAGATTCACACCTTGGAGAATCGTTTGAAATCCGAACGTCCGACCTGGTCTCAGGAAATGGAAACGTGGATGGCGACCCAGCGGGCGGCGGCGATTCCATGGACCGTGTTGGATACGGACAAGCAGATTCTCGACGGTGGCTTGAACCACCCGGTCGAACAGCCGGATCACAGCGTTTCGATCCTCGGGCACCGCACGAATTTCGGACTGCTCGTGTTCGAGGCGGAGCCGAAGGAAACGGGGCTCACCGGACTGCGCCTGGAAGCGTTGCGTGATAAGGATCTGCCCTTCGGCGGTCCGGGTCGCAGCAACCGCGGAACCTTTGCGATTTCCGAAATCGGAGTGGATATCAAGGCACCCGGTTCAGACGAGTGGAAGCCGGTGCAGGTGATCAATCCGTCGGCCGACTTCTCCCCGCCCGAGCATTTGTTCACCGACATTTTCACACCGAGCAAAGACCGGGATAAGGAGAAAACCCGCAAGCTGGGTCCAGTGTCATTCCTTGTGGATGGAGATGAACTGCTAGGTTGGTATCCGGACCGTGGTCCGGTGCTCAGGCATACGGATTCGGCGGCCGCATTTCAGTTCGCCACGCCGTTGGATGTACCGGAGGGAGCCCGGATGAGAATCCGCGTGATTCAGGTCCACGGTGGAGGCCTGGACGGAATCGAGAACGCCCAGCTCGGACGAGTGAGGTTTTCATTCACGCATGCCGAGCGCCCCTTCGTGCCCCCGTATGATCATGCCGCGACATTGGCGATGGCCGTGCCATCCGCCGAACGCACGCCGGAGGAGGAAGCCGCGTTGTTCCGTGCCTGGCGGTTGCAGGCGTCTGGTGAGAAGGCCGTCAACGAGAAGATTGCCGCGCTGGAAAAACAGTTTCCGGAAGCCGAAACCAGCGTGCTCCACCAGGAAGCCCGCTCGCCCGCGGATCATCGGGTTACCCGTCTGCTGGACCGAGGGTCGTGGGACATGCCCAAACAGGAGATCCTGCCACACGTGCCCGCCGCGCTTCACCCGATGAAGTCGGAAACGGCCAACCGCCTCGACTTTGCCCGCTGGCTGGCCGCTCGTGAATCCCCGCTCACCGCTCGGGTCCAGGTGAACCGCGTCTGGCAAGCGGTCTTTGGTCTCGGCTTTGTCGAAAGCCCCGAGGACTTCGGCGTCCGTGCACCCCGGCCGGAGTATTTGGAACTCCTTGATTGGCTGTCTGTCGATTTCATGGATCAAAACTGGAGCCTCAAGACCCTGCTGCGGACCATGCTGACCAGTGCGGTCTATCAACAGGACTCGAAGATCACGCCCGGCTTGTTGGAGAAAGATCTCTCAAATCACCTCCTCGCCCGTGGCCCGCGCTTCCGGCTTGAGGCCGAGGTCCTGCGCGATCTTGCGCTTGGCGTGGGAGGCTTGATGAATCCGAAAGCTGGCGGGCCCGGTGTCTATCCGCCCGTGCCTCAGAGCGTCCTCGATAACAACTTCGTCAAACCCGAATACTGGATCGCAGCGGAAGATTCGGAGCGCTATCGCCGCTCGATCTATCTGTTCCGCAAGCGCTCGATGCCAGATCCCGTACTCAGCGGGTTCGATGCACCGTATGGCGATTTCTCATGTGCCCGCCGCCTGCGTTCGAACAGCCCGCTATCCGCCCTCACTTCGTTGAACGAGTCTGTCTTCTTCGAAGCGGCGCGTGCGCTTGCCTTCCGGGTGCTGGCAGAGACCGGCTCGTCGGAAGCGGAGCGCATCGATCTGGCCTACCGTCTCTGCACCGGGCGGAACCCGACGGCGGATGAGGCCGAATCCGTCCAGCGTTTCCTCAAAATCCAGAGGGACCGAATCGAATCCGGTGGACTCAAAGCCGAGGAAATCATCGCGAGCAAACCACCCCAGGGTATCGATCAAAATGAGGCCGCCGCCTGGGTCATCACCGCCCGTGTCCTGCTCAATCTGGACGAAACCCTCAACAAGAATTGATCTCTCATGAAAATCCACGAAGAACTCCACCGCGAACGCGCCCGCTTCATTTCCCGCCGCTGGTTCCTTCGCGACTGCGGCGTGGGTCTCGCAGGTCTGGCTCTCAACTCGCTTGGCGGGAATTCCGCCAGCGCCGCGAACGTCGCCCGATCCTCCCTGTCACGGATACCGCATTTCGCCCCGAAGGCGAAGCGTGTCATCTACCTGTTCCAGGCCGGTGGCCCCAGCCAGTTCGAGTTGTTCGATCCCAAGCCCGAGCTGTCGAGGATGGATGGCAAGCTTCCGCCCGCGGGCTTGCTCGACGGTTACCGCGCCGCGTTCATCAATCCGAACTCGTCTTTGTTAGGTCCGAAGTTCAAGTTTTCCAAACACGGCGCGGCGGGCATGGACTTCAGCGAGTTGATCCCGCACATGGCGGGCATCGCCGATGACGCGTGTTTCGTCCGCTCGATGTTCACGGATGCGGTGAACCACGCGCCGGCGCAGATTCTCATGAATACCGGCAGCCAGCAGTTCGGCCGGCCGAGTTTCGGCTCATGGGCGCTGTATGGACTCGGGAGCGATACCGAGAATCTGCCCGGCTACGTGGTGCTTGCCAGCGCCAAAGGCACCAGCGGCGGTGCCAGCAACTACGGTTCGGGATTCCTCCCCACTTCATACGGTGGCGTTCCCTTTCGCGGATCCGGTGATCCCGTGCTCTATCTATCCAATCCGCCCGGATTTGATGTGAAGGCACAGCGCGAGTCACTCGATATGCTCCGGCAGCTCAATGAAACGGGCTATCAGCAACATGGCGACCCGGAAACGAAGGCCCGCATCCATGCTTATGAGTCCGCCTTTCATCTTCAGGCGAGTGCTCCCGAGTTGATGGAGCTCAAGCAGGAACCCCAACACATTCTTGATCTCTATGGCATCAAGGACATCAATGTCTCCAGTTACGCCCGCAACTGCCTGCTTGCCCGGCGACTCATCGAGCGCGGAGTCCGCTTCGTCCAACTCTTCCACGAGGCATGGGATCAACATGATGCGTTGACGAACAAGATGAAGGAAAATTGCCTGGATACCGACCAAGCCAGTGCCGGGCTCGTCACCGACCTCAAACAACGCGGCTTGCTCGATGACACGCTGGTGCTCTGGGGCGGTGAATTCGGCCGCACGCCGATGGTGCAAGGCGGCAACGACGGCCGCGACCACCACAGCCGTGCCTTCACGATGTGGATGGCTGGTGGAGGATTGAAGTCCGGTTACATCCATGGGGAAACGGATGATTTGGGTTTCAACATCACAAAGGATCCGGTCCATGTGCACGACCTGCACGCGACGCTGCTACACCTGCTGGGATTTGATCACCTGCGTCTAACGTATCGATTCCAGGGCAGGGACTTCCGCCTTACCGATGTCCACGGAAAGCTGGTGAAGGAGATCTTGACATGATACTCCTCCGCCCGTGTGTCAATCCAAGAGAACTGGTACCATTTCCAAGCCGTAAGAAGCAGGCGGGCGAGCCTGAAAGGCTCGAGATCGCCTGACTGCTTCGGCGGATGATTGGAGGGTATCTAACATGATGGCTTCACGTAGCCATGAAGAAGCCATCCCGCAAGATCCAGTCAGTCTATCGTAACTCCAACGCCCTTGTTCGCGCCGTCTTCGAACGCGCCGGAGATGCCCGCAAGGTCGTCCGCGTCGCTCTCGACTACGCCAAGCGCAAACACGTCGGCCTCATCTGCGATGACCATGGCGTCGTTCTCAAAGCCTCCTTCCCCGTTGAGAACAACGCAGCAGGCATCGCCCCCTCATCAAGGAAGTCATCACCACCGCCCGCCGCCGCAAAATCCCCAAAGACCAGATCTTCTTTGGCGGCGAGGACGAGGCCGCCTACATCGCGAACTTCACCGAAGCCCTCCACGCCAAAGACTACCTCGTCGTCCGCGTCAACGCCTACGAGGCCAAGGAGAACAGCGAAAACCTCCTCGCCAGCATTGACACCCTCGATTTACCGGCTTTCATCGGTCCCTGTCGGGTGGGTTTTCGGCGAGAAGGTTTCCAAGCCAGGCCTGAGAATTCTCTCGCGGAACCCGCTTGGCGAGACACCAAGCTGTGACTTGAACGCCTTTGAAAAGTGGAACTCGTCGCAAAATCCCAACATGGAGGCGATTTGTTTGAGCGTCAGTTCGCGCCGGCGGAGCAGATTGGCACCCATGGCGAGACGCTGGCGTCGTTGGAAACGGGCTGGCGGTTCTCCTGTCGCTGCGCGGAATGCCCGCCGGAAGGTGTCGAGGCTCATGCCGGCCTCACCCGCCACAGTTGCCACACTTCGGTTTTGCATCGGATCGGCCAGGGAATGACGGGCGGCATCCAGCCATGGAGGCACCGCGTTTTCTTCCCGGAGGCTCAGCCATTCCGAGAGCAGCGCATGCAATTCTCCGGCCGCCGTGCATGAGTCCGAGCGAGTCGCAATTTCCCTCGTCAGCAAGCAACGGATCCTGTGCGCCCATTGGCTTGACTCGCCGATCTGCCAGACCGGTTGGCTGGGACTCAATCCCTCCGCCCGCCATGCGTCGAAGGCGAGTCCTTCGAATGCGAGGAAAATTTCGTCCCACGTCTCGCCGACCGGTGGTCCATATTGGTGGGCAACTTCGGGAAACACCACGATCAGATCGCCCGCGCGGAGTTCGCAGTCATAGCCATTCAGGTCCCTGTAACGGCCGCGGCCGCGGGTGATAATCACCACAGCATACATGCCATAGAGTCGATAGGTATCGAAACCGGTGCCACTACCCCGGAGCAGGATTCCCCCGAAATTCAAGCGTCCAAGCGGCGTGCTCAGTGCCGGGAACGAGACAAGCCCAGGGGCGTTGCGCGCGGTGCTCATACCCAGGATTTTACATGCTAAAACTCCAGAACGTCCATTCCCATCATGAGGTTTTTGCGACAAGCTTCCACTACGTGCGTGGCGGACAAGCCCATCCCGCGCACGCCATCTACGCCATGAGCCTCGACCACCCTTCCGCTGGTGTGCTGGAAAAGCCCCGCACGCGCCTTGATTACAGCCTCGTCGGCGAACATGCCGCCCGCGCGATCGAACGCGGCCTCGCCGAGGCCGAGTGGTATCAAACCCCGGTGCCCCGCGCCCGGTTGCGCGAGTTGCTGGAACGGCGTGATGGCCCGGCCATCCGCGACACGCTGCTCTGGTTTGCCCTGCTTGGCCTGACGGGCTGGGGCACTGTCGCACTCTGGGGCACCTGGTGGGTGGTTTTCCCCTACCTCGCTTACGCCGTACTTTACGCGACCGCCTCCGACTCACGCTGGCACGAGGCCGGCCACGGCACCGCCTTCGCCACGGATTGGATGAACAACGTGCTCTATGAAATTTCCTCGTTCATGGTCATGCGCGAGTCCGTGATCTGGCGCTGGAGCCACACGCGCCATCACAGCGACACCATCATCATCGGCCGCGATCCGGAAATCCAGATCGCCCGCCCGCCGGACATTCCCGCCCATCTCCAGAGCATCGTGAACATCGGCGGCTACCGCAGTTATCTGCCATCGCTGCTGCGCCATGCCTCCGGGCACATGTCGCCGGAAGAGCGGACCTTTGTTCCTGAAAGCGAGTTTCCGAAAGTCTATCGGAACGCCCGCATCGTGCTCGTACTCCACCTCGCCGTCGTCCTGCTCGCGCTCGGGCTTCAGAGTTGGATCCCGGTTTTCCTGATCATCCTGCCACATTTTTTCGGCACCTGGCTGATGATCGTCCACAACACCACCCAGCATGCCGGACTGGCGGAAAACGTGCTCGATCACCGGCTGAACTGCCGGACGGTTTACATGAATCCGGTGAGCCGCTTCATCTACTGGAACATGAACTATCATGTGGAGCACCACATGTTCCCGCTAGTGCCCTATCACACGTTGCCGCGCCTGCACGAGCTCATCCGGCACGACTGCCCGCCGCCCTACACGTCCATTCTATCCGCCTGGCGCGAGATTGTGCCCGCCACGCTCCGGCAGTTGAAGGATCCTTCCTATCATGTGAAACGGCAGCTGCCGCCTCCGTGCCCGCGGGTCGCCGCCGGGCGTGCCGCCTCAGGATCCTTCCGGCCTGATGCGGACGGCTGGGTCGAAGTCTGCGCAGCTGCCGATCTCGGCAAAGCCGACGTCATCCGTTTCGACCACGGCAAGAAATCCTACGCGCTCATCCGCGACGAACAGGGCTCGCTGCATGCCACTGATGGGATTTGCACCCACGGCAACGTCCATCTATCCGACGGACTGGTGAAGGGCGGAATCATCGAGTGCCCGAAGCACAACGGCCGCTTCAACCTGACCGACGGCTCGCCCGCGCGAGCCCCGGTCTGCCGCGGGCTCTCCACCTATCCGCTCGAAGAGCGTTCCGGCAGGCTCTGGCTCAACGTCATCCGCGCCGGAGGTGCCGGTGCCCGCGAGCACAAGACAGTTGCACTCCGCGTTGTATCCAACAAAAGCGTTGCCACCTTCATCAAGGAGTTGGTGCTCGAGCCCGTCGATCCAGCGGAAAAGATCGCGTTCACTCCGGGGGACTATCTCCAGCTCGACATCCCGGCCTACGATCACATCCGCTTCCGCGAGTTCGACATCCCCGCGCCGTATGCCGAGGTTTGGGAACGTCAGCACGTTTTCGAACTGGTTTCCCGCAATCCGGATGGTGCCCGCCGCAACAACTACTCGCTGGCTAGCAATCAGGCGAACGAAAGCGTCCTGCGGTTCAATGTGCGCATCGCCACCCCGCCGCCGGGGCAGGATTGCCCGCCCGGTGTCGGTTCGGCCTATGTTTTCAATCTCAAGCCCGGCGATTCGGTCACGGCCATCGGTCCCTTCGGTGATTTTCATCCCAAGCCCACCCAGCGCGAGATGGTCTATATTGGCGGCGGTGCCGGGATGGCTCCGCTGCGGGCGCATCTTTCCTGGTTGTTTGAAACCGAACACACCGCCCGGCGGGTGAGTTTCTGGTATGGCGCTCGCTCGCGGCAGGAAATTTACTACGGGGACTACTTCGAGGGACTGGCCGCGACGCATCCTAACTTCGATTTCCATCTCGCGCTGTCCGCACCGCTGCCGGAGGACGGATGGACCGGTGATACGGGATTGATCCACGAGGTTGTGTTGGAAAACCACCTCCGCGAGCATGAGAACCCCAAGGCCATCGAATTCTATCTTTGCGGCCCGCCGATGATGATCAAGAGTTGCACGAAAATGCTCACCGTGCTGGGTGTTTCTCCGGGACAAATCTCCTACGACGAGTTCTAATATGTAATAACATCATGTCACCCTATCTCAATGACGGCAGCAACGACGCGCCGAAACTCCGCATCTGGCTCAATCTGGACAACCTTGCCGATCTGCGCCCCGGTTCGCTGTGGCCCGCCGGTCTCGAAACCCGCCCCGCCGAGCGCGATGCCCGCCTCGCGGCCGATGGCTTCGAAGGCGTGCAGGTCACCGACACCAGCGCCGCATCAAGTAACGTGCTGCCATACTGCGGGCTCGACCGCATCAGCGTGCCGGACGATGCCGATCCGGTGTTCGCGAAACACGCGGACCGCGGAGACCTCTGCCTAACAGTGCATGCCGGCTGGGGCTGGGAGGATGATCTGGAGGCGGGCCGCCTGGTCGAGGCGGTACTCAACGCCTCGCAGCGTCACCAACTGCCGGTGTTCGTGGAGACACACCGGGCGACCCTCACGCAGGACGTCTGGCGCACCGTGCAACTGCTCCGCGCGTTTCCCGAGCTGCGGCTTAACGGAGATTTCTCCCACTACTACTGTGGGCAGGAAATGATCTACGGCGACTGGGAGGCGCGGATGGAATTCATGGCACCGATTTTCAAGAGCATCGGTTTCATGCACGGTCGCATCGCCAGTTCCGGCTGCATGCAGGCCGGGATCGGTACTGATTGGAATGCCCGTCCGGCGCTCGCCTACGGTCATGCCGATTACCTCACCCATTTCCGCGACTTGTGGACACGGGCGATGCGTGGATTTCTCCAATCCGCCGGACCGGGCGATGTATTGGTTTTCGCGCCCGAGCTGCTCTCCGGAGCCTATTACTATGCACGCATGTTCCTCGACTCCGAAGGCACGCTGGTGGAGGAACACGATCGCTACGCTCAGGCGCTCATCTATCAAAATCTCGCACGGGAATGCTTCGCTGCGGAAAAGCTAACAGAAGCGCAGAGTCTGACATGACTGCTGGATCGATCAGCGCCGGTTGGTTGCAGGAATTTGCTTTTGGCGGGTGGCTCCTGAAACAGCCGTCGGGTCGGACCGGAGGGCGTGAGAAAAAGGCTTATACCAACTCGCATAAATAAAGTGAAATTCATACGCTTGTCTGATAGTTCCTGGCATGGGAAAAACCACGTTTTGACTTGGCAGGCCCGATGTGGCAGCCGCCATTGATCAGAAACACACCGCCGAAAAAGATGGCTGGCGCAAGAACCGGCTGCTGGCTATGAAGCTAGCTGCCCGCGGAGAGCATACTTCCGCTGAGATCGCTGATCTTTGCGGCATTGCCCGAGGTCACCTTTTCCGCTGGCTGGCGGCAGTGCGGAAAGGAGGTCTCGAAGCCCTGCTCACGCGTGAGAAACCCGGTCCCAGGGAGGGTTCGCCATGAGGCATCGCCCCGGAGGGGCCCGCAGACAAACTCAAGGCGAAGCTGGATGCCGGCGAATTCTTCACCGGAGTCCAAGCCCAGCGGTGGCAAGAAGAGACGCACGGCATTGCCCGTCCCTATAAAACCGTATGGCGCTGGTTAAAAAAAGCGGAGGAGTCCTGTTGGTGCCGCGCCCCAGTCACTCCAAGAAGAATCCCGCGGCAGAAGAAGAGTTCCGGCAGGAACTCGCAGGGTATCTGGAAAGCCTCAAAATCCCTGAAGGCGGCAGGGTGAAGTTATGGATGATGGATGAGGCGCGGTCCGAACCCCGCCCGGGATGCGGAGTTTCTTGGCGGATGTCCGGAAAGGCGGAAAGTGATCCCGATTTTGTCAGGATTTGCAACCAGACCTCTTACCCGCTGACCCCTTACCCGACATTTGCACCCTGACCGGTGAAGGACAGCAGGATCTTCTCATCCGACAACCCGTCCGCACCCAGCGTGAAGCGGGAGACGCGCATCACCCTGGGCTCCTCTTTCGGACCATAGTAGAAATAGATCCAACCGTTTCCGGTGAAGTCGGGAAACAGGGCAAATCCGGTGAGTCCACCATCCCCCAACAGGACGAAAGGGACCACTCCGGCGACCCGGCTGGCTTTCGTGGCGGGCGCATGAATTCGCAGATTGCCGGAGCGTTCGATGAAATGGACATCGCCGTTTTGATCGGCTTCCACCTGCACGGCATCCGAGCAATCCGTGACGAGCACCTCCTTCTCAAGGCGGGATTCCTCGAAGGGTTCGGTCTGCACGAGGAGCGGGAGAAATGTCGCAATCACCGCGATTTTTTTGATCCTGTGGTTCGTGGGTTGACGTGTTTCGTTCTCGATCAACACCTGTGGCCGGCCGCGCTGATGCGGTTGGCAAATTCCTGATAAACGCCGAAGACCCAGGGGAATTCTTTTTCCACCAGATCCATCACCGGCCGGTCCCCCGGAAACGGCTTGAGCGAGGCGGAAATCAGCCGGATGGAGTCCGGCTTGTGAATCTTCGTGAACTCAAGCACGTGTTCGAGGGTGGGAGATGCCGCTTGCGGAAGGCGGCTTCGCCCACGTTGAGGTATGAGTGGCAGATTTGGAAGGAAAGGTTGTAAACTGCCAAACTATTGGACTTGGCGATGTCGGCTGCCCGTTGCGCGTTTTCCACGCTGACATCTTTGATCGTCTGCCCCCATAGCCCGTCCTTGATGTCCAGCCCCTTGATGCCGAGCTCCGCCTGGCGCTTGCAGGATTTTTCAAAATCGCTGCCACACATGGAATTGAGCATGGTGAGCTGCGGTAGCGGTTTCGCGTCGGTGGCCGCAGAAACGCGCGATGCAAGAACCGGCGGCGGCTCCGAGCTTGATGAAGTGACGTCGGGAGTTCATGAGGCTTGCATGTTGGTCAGAAGGGCTTTGACACAGGCTTCCGCGAATGTCGCATCGTTGATTTTGCAATCCAGTTCGATCAGCGGGATGTCCTTTCGCAAGTTTTCGCGAATGGAGTTGAAGAGCGCGGCATCGGCGACGGGATCGTGGAAGGGCTTGCCCACAGCGCTGATGATACTGATGGCCCGCAGCGGCAGCAGAACGGTGACGGGGCCGGTGGAGGCGTTGACTTTTTCCGCGAGGATGCGCCCGAGTTCGGCGCACTCATCCGGCGTGGTACGCATCAACGTGACCTGCGGATTATGCTGATAGAAATTCCGTCCCGCGTATTTGACGGGCACGCTTTCCGGCGTGCCGAAGTTCACCATGTCCAGGCAGCCCGGTGTGACGATGGCGGGCACGCCGTGGCGCGCTGCGGCATCAAGGCGATCTGGTCCGGCAGCGAAAACCCCGCCCGCGAGTTCGTCCGCCCACTCGGTGGTGGTTAGATCAAGCACACCGCAGACGAGGCCGCTTCCGATGATCGATTCCATCGTCCTCCCGCCGGTGCCGGTGGCGTGGAAGACGAGGACTTCGTAGCCTTCCGCTTCCAGGATTCCACGAGCATGTTCCACCGCTTGGGTCGTATTTCCGAACATCGAAGCCACGATCAGCGGCTTTGCGTCGGTTTCCTTGGGCATCGTTTCATTCGCATCGGACAGCGCACAGACCGCGGCGGTGCCTCGGATGAAGACCGCTCGGGAAAAGCGATTCAGTCCCGCGACATCGACGATGCTGGGAATCATGATGATGTCCTTCACGCCGAGATACGGCGCGACATTTCCCGCGGCAACGGTGGATACCATGACTTTCGGGAATCCTAACGGTAGCGCCCGCATCGCAGCGGTGCCGATGGCGGTGCCACCGGTGCCGCCCAACGAGATGACTCCGGCGATCCGGTCATCAGCCACAAGTTGTGCGAGGATGATGGCGGCGGATTCCGACATCGCGGCGACCATGGCTCCGCGATCACCCGCGCTTTGCAGAGCCGCCAGATCGTGACCGCCGGCTTCGGCGACTTGCTCGCGGGTGACATCGGCGGCGATCTGGCTTTCGCCAAATCCTCCGGCGTCGATCAGCATCACCTCACGCCCGCATTGGCGGATGTGTTGCGCGACAAACTGGTGTTCCTCGCCTTTGGTGTCGAAGGTGCCTAGAACGGCGATGGGCTTTTTCATAAGAAGATTAGGCAGGTGTTTTTTCGGTAAAAACGGCAGCGAGGCGTTGCGAGAAGAGGCCCATGAACGAGCCGCAGACGATGGACAACAACACCCAGCCTAGTTTGGCATCCAGCGGCGTGCCAGCCCCGAAGAACGACGCAGCGCCGATGAAACTCGCGGGAATGCAGGCGAGCAGCGTGGCCTGCGAGATCCGGCAGAGCGTCCATCCCAGCACCCCGAGCAGCAGACTGAAGACGACCAGTCCCATGCCCAGCTTGAGATTCAACCAGACAATCAATGCGGAAATGAGCGCCCCGGCCACGCCGCAGGCAATGCTTTTCACCAACCCGCCCATCCCAGCGCCAGCGGCGTAGAACGAGGCCCAGGTGAGAAAGGTGATCCAAGTCAGGACCTTGGGTTCGAGGTAACCGAGGGTGGCGAATGTCCAGACCGTGACGAGCAGGCCGACGCTGAGTGAGATTGCGTTAATGGGTTTCATGAGGTCGGGATGTCAGGCGTTTGGAAGCCGCATGGCGGCGAAGCGCCTAACCTCCTCGGTTAGAGCTTTCTCCGTGGGCAGGCGCTCCATGGAACTCGCACCGTAGAATCCGTCCACGCCGCGGCATTTCCCGAGAATGTAGGCCGCGTCTTCCGGCGTCGCGATGGGGCCACCGTGGCAAAGCACGAGGACTTCGGGGCGGAGGTTTTTCGCGGTGTCGGTGATCGCCTGCACTTCCCTCACGCAGTCATCGAGCGTGAGCGCGGTTTCCGCACCGATGTTGCCGCCGGTGGTGAGTCCCATGTGGGCGACGACGATGTCTGCGCCCGCTTCGGTCATGCTCCTCGCGTCCTTCGTATTGAAGACGTAAGGTGTCGTTAGGAGGTCGAGATCATGGGCGGCGGCGATGGTTTCCACTTCGAGCTGATAGCTCATGCCGGTTTCCTCCAGGTTCGCGCGGAAGGTGCCGTCGATGAGTCCGACGGTGGGGAAATTCTGGATGCCCGCGAAGCCGAGCGATTTCAACTCGCGCAGGAAATGGTCCCTCAGCAGGAAGGGATCTGTGCCGTTCACACCGGCGAGGACGGGTGTGTGTTTCACGGCTGTGAGAACCTCCTTCGCCATATCCTTGACGATCTCATTGGCATTTCCGTAAGCCAGCAATCCGGCAAGCGAGCCACGCCCGGCCATGCGGAAGCGGCCTGAGTTGTAAATCACGATGAGGTCGGCGCCGCCCGCTTCCTCGCACTTCGCGGAAAGTCCGGTGCCCGCGCCGGCACCGATAACAGGCAAACCGAGTTTTACTTTTTCACGAAGTCGCTCAAGAATTACAGCTCGTGGCGATGGGTTGGATTTGATTTCTTTCATGGTTTCCGCCAAGGCTACGTGAAAGATCCACCCCGACACACAACAACCGCATCATGAAAAGGGACATCCGCATATCCGAAACTTCCGAGCTAGTGGTGCGCGCGGATCTGGCGGATACGCGCGAGTGGCTGGCGGACACTCCGGTGTGCCCAGCGCTCGCGCAGTTCGGGATCGTGCATGTGGGCATCGCGGACATCGTGGATCCCTACGAGGTGAAGCGTCCCAGCTTGAGCGGCACGTTCGTGATGATGTGCTCCGGTGGTGAGGGGCAGTTGTGGCTGGAGGGGAAATGGAAGCCGATGGTGGCCGGTGAGGCCTGCCTTGCGCCGCAGCATGCGTTTCATGCCTATCGTTCGGTGCCTGACAAGGCATGGAGGATCGCCTGGGTCCGCTATCAGGAATCCGAGGGGATGATTCCGATAGTCAGTGGTCGCGCTCCGGTTCTGGCGGTCTGCGATGGTGGACCGCTGGCGGCAGCCATCACCGGGTTGCATCGGGAAGCCGGTGGCACCGCGTCGCCCGCCGCCATGCAATTGTGGGTGACCCTGATACAACACTACGCCCGGACATTCGCCGAGCCCTGGAGCACGGATGACCGGCTGCAGCCGGTTTGGCAGGCAGTGAACGCCGACCTAGCTGACGACTGGACCGTTGAAAAGCTTGCTAGAGTCGCCGGTCTCAGCCCGAAACATTTCAGCCGCCTGTGTCAGCAATCGCTGGGCCGCACCCCTGCCCGGCAGCTGACAGCGCTGCGCCTGCAACAAGCCACCCATATTCTAACGACAACAGCCGACAAGGTGGAGGCGATCGCCGCACAAGTCGGCTACAAAAGCCTGTTCACGTTTTCGCATACGTTCAAGAAGTTCACCGGCTGCCGACCGAGCGAATACCGGAACCGTTGACGCCCGAGAATGAGCCGCACCTTCGCCTTGATGTTGTGGTGCAGAGTTAACGAAAATCACGGACCGTTCCGGCACGAGTTCGGAGTGGTGCCCATGTGCTTTCGAAACAGCCGGGAAAAATAGAACGCATCCTCGTAGCCCACGGCCATGGCGGCTTCGCCAACGTTGTGGTTTCCCTGTTGGAGCAGGTTCATGGCCCGCTGTAACCGCAAGCGGATGAGCAGGCTGAGCGGTGCCATGCCGGTCTGGCGGCGGCAGAGTTCGGTGAAATGCGGGATGCTGAGCGCCGCATCGCTTGCCAACTCCTCAAGAGTCCATGGATGAGCCAGGTTCTCACGCATCCTGGAGAGCACCTTCAGCAGGCGTCCCTCCGTATGGCGGATACGGGAGCCGGGGAAGCGCTGGTGGACCCGCGCCAACCCCAGCAACCTTGCAAACGCAGTGGACAGGCCGGTCATTGCGGCTTCGCCAAAACCATGGGTTGTGTGGCGGAAGGTATCCTCGAAGGCATCGATCAGCACCGAAGGGTTATTGACGGAGATCACGGGATGGGCGGGCGACACCCCTAGGTTTTCAAGGTGGTCATCGACCCTCAGTCCGCGGAAGTGGACCCAGAAGATTGTCCATGGAGTAACTGGATTGGCCCGGTAAAGGTGGCGCCCGCGGGGAGGGAGAAACAACAGGTCGCCAGGCTCCAACTTCCAATCCTGATCGTTGAGCGTGCAGGTTCCATTGCCCGAAATACAAGCGATCAGAATGTGCTGGGAAGTGCCGCGGGCACGTTCCACGAAATGCGCTCCGGCTGCCACGAAGGCGCCGATATGGGTGACACAGAGATCGCGTGTGACGGGTCGGTGCGCAGCCCGGACGGCAATGGTCGGGGGAATGATGACTAGCCTCTGACCGGGGAATCCTTCGGGGCGGCGCTCTTGGGAAGGCGGATTCATGGCTGCTCATTGTTTGGCTGAATCCTCGGATTGTCCATGAAATTCATCCGATGTTCCATGGATACCTGGCTGCCAATTTTGTAGTTTCAGGTAACACCACCCAGAAATCCATGCATCTTACCTTCCAGGATCTGGCCGTATTCATCGGCTTCTTTGTAATCGTCGTAGGCCTCAGCGTCTGGAAGAGCCGAAAGGCAAAGGGGCATGAGGAGGATAGTTCGGACTTCTTCCTCGCCGGCCGCGGACTGACGTGGCCGCTGATTGGGATCTCGATTGTAGCTGCGAACATCTCCACCGAGCAGATGGTCGGGATGGCGGGCCAGGCGGCCGGATCGACGGGTCTCGCGGTGAGTTGCTGGCAGTTGCTCGGCTCGGTATTCATCGTCGTGATTTCCATGACGCTGTTGCCGAAGTTCCTGCGGGCGGGGATTTACACGATGCCGGAATACCTCGAATACCGCTACAACACGGCCGCCCGCGGGGTGATGGCCACTCTAACGGTTGTGATCTATGCGGTCGTGATGCTGCCGGCCGTCCTGTATTCGGGAGGGGTGACGCTGCGTGCGATCACCGGCATGGAGCTGACAAAAGCGGTGTGGCTCATCGGTCTGATCGGTGCGGGTTATTCGACTGTGGGAGGGCTCAAGGCGATCGCGTGGGCGGACCTTGTCCAAGGGCTGGCTCTGCTCGCCGCAGGGGTGCTTATCTTTCTTCTCGGACTGAATGCGATCGGCGGATGGGACAAGTTCGCCACCGCGAACTCCGCGAAGCTGCACATGATCCTTCCGGCCGACAACGCCGACCTGCCATGGACCGGAGTGGCCGGCGGAATGTGGATCGTGATGATCTACTATTGCGGGCTCAACCAGTTCATCGTGCAGCGCAATCTCGCGGCGAAGTCACTGAAGCACGGCCAGCTCGGCATGATCTTCGCTGGCGGGCTGTGGCTGATAGTCCCCTTCGCGATGGTGATGCCCGGCATGATGGCGCAGCAGCTTTATGGCGCCCAACTTGGAGGGAAAACCGACGCAGCGTTTCCAACAATGGTCACCCAACTCGTTTCACCCGGCATCCGCGGCTTCATCTACGCGGCCATCGCCGGCGCGGTGACCAGCACCTTGGCCTCATTGCTCAACTCCGCGTCCACCATCGCCACCATGGACATTTACCGGCGGATGTTTCACCGCAACGCATCGCAAAACCACCTCGTCTGGCTCGGGCGGGGGCTCACGCTGGCGTTCGTTTTCGCAGGTTGCGTGATCGCGCCGATACTGGACGATCCCCGTTTCGGCGGGGTTTTCCAATACATCCAGCAGTTCCAGGGATACATCTGGCCCGGAGTGGTGGCGGCGTTTGTGATGCCATTTGTTCTGCCCAAGGTTCCCGCAGCCGCCGGGGTCACCGCACTGGTCACCGGGCCGCTGGCGTATGCGGTATTCCAGTTCACCGCAAAATCCTCGGGGCGGCCGTGGGGACATGAAATTCATTTCCTGCTTCAGGTCTTGTTAGCATTCCTGGCAGTCGCGGCGGTTATGATCGTGATGACCCGGGTTTCTCCGCTGGCCAAGGCGAAGGAGCTGCCGGTCCGCGAGGAAATCAGCCTGGAAACCGAGCCGGTCGTCCGCATCGCCGGCGCGCTGGTGATCCTGGGCGTCATCGCGTTTTTCATCTTCTTCTGGTGATCCAACCACAACCACTGCCCGCACCATGTCCGTCATTGCAAGAATCGAACCCCGCGTCATTCCCACCTATCCAGTGGGCGAGCCTGAGAAGAACCCGGTGTTCTTCGAAAAGCGAGTCTATCAGGGATCGAATGGCAAGGTCTATCCAGTGCCCTTCATCGACAAGGTGTTCGATGAACCGGTGCCGGTGAACTACCAGTCTGTTCTGTTGGAAAACGAATCC
>JBIPMR010000267.1:0-5505 GCA_044369025.1 Luteolibacter sp. | reverse complement strand
GAATCCGACCTTCTGGAATTTGAACACCACGGCGAACTGGGACTCGGGAATACCGAATACGTTCTTCACCGGCGACGCGGTGACCTTTGACGACACGGCGGCTTCCTACACGGTGGACATCAATGCGGCCAATGTGCTTCCCGGAAACATCACGTTCAACAATACCACTACCTACACCCTCCAAGGTGCCTTCGGCATCTACGGTGGAGCCACTCTGACCAAGAACGCCTCCGGCACGACGGTGATGAACAGCTCCAATGGCTACACCGGGGCCACCACGGTGGCTGCCGGCGTGTTGAACATCCGCAACGCCAACGCCTTGGGGAATATCATCTCCGGCACCAGCGTCACCTCCGGCGCGGCGCTGGAAATCCAGGGTGGCATCACGACCGCTGCCGAGCCGCTGACTCTCGACGGGAGCGGTATTTCCAGCAACGGTGCGCTTCGCAACATCAGCGGAAACAACACCTGGGGCGCAGCGGTCGCCCTCGCGAGTGCCACCACCATCGGCTCCGATGCCGGAACCTTGGTCATCCCCAGTCTGACCGGTGCTTTCGCTTTCACCAAGGTGGGAGCAGGCACAGTCAACATCACCGGAGCCACTGCCGTCACCTCCACCACCGTGGAGGCAGGCACGCTTTACCTGGGCGCCCAAACCGCTGCCAGCACGACCACCACCTTGGGCGCTGGAAACGCGGTCACGCTGAATGGATCGAGTAATCTCACCATCCGCCGCACGAATACGGGAGTAACCGACGTCACGGGAGCCATTGGCGGCAGCGGATCGCTGACGCTGGTCGGTGACAATGCCGCGGTAATCTCTGCCACCGATTTTGCCATGAACAACCCGAGCACTTACTCGGGTGGCACATCGATCACCGGCGCGCGTGCCAACATCACGACCAGTGGAGCCGCGCTTGGCACCGGCCTGGTCACCACCGGTGGCAATGGCCAGGTCTTCGTGCAGACGAACCTCCTGACCCTGACCAACAATTTCTCCATCGGTGGACAGGGCTGGAATGAGCCCAGCGGATTCCTCGGGGCCCTGCGCCTGAACGGCACGACACTCTCGGGAACCATCTCCCTGACGGCAGATACCCGGATCACGGGGGGCAACTCCTCCACGCTGTCCGGTATCATCAGCGGCAACTTCGGCATGAACTTCTTTGAGGATAGCGCCATCGGCACCATTTCCCTCTCCGGTGTGAACACCTACACCGGCACGACGACCGTCAATTCCGTGGGATCGGGCACCACGTTTCCCAATCTGATCGTCTCCGACAACAGTGCCCTTGGAACCACCGCCGGCGGCACCATCGTTTACGGCACCGGCACCACCGGCACGGGCGCGGCGCTCACCCTGGCGACCGGCATCACGGTGACCGACGAGACCCTCACCCTGGACCCCACCGCCAATGGCTATCGTGCGACCCTGCAAACGTCAGGCGCCGCCACCTGGGATGGCAATCTGGTGGCCGCCGGAACCGGTGGATTTCTTCAGTTGTATTCAAACACAGGCGGCAATCTGACGATCGGCTCCTCCGATGCGGATACCATCACGGGCACCAACCTCCTGGCGGTCCGCGGGAGCGCGGTCGGAACGATCCATAGCACCATCAGCAACGGGACTGGCGGCATCTTTAAAACCGATGGGGGCATCTGGACCATCACCTCCAACAACAACGACTTCACCGGCACGCCATCCGCCGCCAACGGGATCC
This sequence comes from Luteolibacter sp., assembly GCA_044369025.1. Taxonomy (GTDB): domain Bacteria; phylum Verrucomicrobiota; class Verrucomicrobiia; order Verrucomicrobiales; family Akkermansiaceae; genus Luteolibacter. The sequence continues at coordinate 3,784 of JBIPMR010000267.1, read as the reverse complement.
TGAGTGTCAGCACCATCGCGGACTCCGGAGTCAATTCCGCCCTCGGCGCAGGCACCGTGCTTTCCCTTGGTGCGAACTCGACCGCCACCGGCACGCTTCAATTCACAGGGGCCGCCGGCGGCTCTTCGGATCGCGCACTCTCCATCAACAACGGCGCAACAGGCGGTGCTGGAGCGATTGAAAACACCGTCTCCGGACAACTGCTCACCCTCAGCGGTGCCCTGACGGTAGCCACTCCTGCCAGTGCCTGCTCCTTGACGCTGGCTGGCGCGGGCAACGGGCTGCTGAGCGGAGGAATCGCCGGCACGCCGGCACTCGCGCTCAGAAAGACCGGTGCCGGAACTTGGACGGTCTCGGGGGCTAGCACCTACACCGGCACCACCAACATCGGCGGGGGCACGCTGGTCCTCACCACCGCGAGCTCCTCGCTCGCCGGTGGCCTCACCTTCGGGTCTGCGCTGGGTAACACGAATGTGGGCACGCTCGACCTGAGCGGCGTCGCCTCCTCGGCCACTTTCGGCGGAGCCTTGAACGTGCAGACCAATTCCGCCACGGACAATACCATCACCCTTGGAGCTGCCAAAACGCTGACGATCAGCGGCGGGTTGACGATGAGCAATAACGTGGACGCTGGCGAGACCCGACTAACGGTGACGGGTGGCGGTGCCTTGGTCGTCAACGGAGCCTCGATCTCGGTCGGCAACAACTCCGTGGGTTCCAACAACTCCAGTGAAGCCCATCTGAACGTTGCGGCCCTTGATTCGTTCACCACCACGCTGTCCGCCAATCTGACCATCCAGGCCTCCGGCGATAACAGCGCCTCGGACGCCTCTTCCTTGACCCTCAGCAATGTCGCCAACTCCATCACGGCGGCGGCCGTACGGGTTGGAAACAGCTCCACCGGCTCCGCACAACGACTCTGGCTTGGCGGCGGCACCAACGTGATCCAAACCGACCTGATCAACCTCGGTGCCGGCAGTCGCGATTCCGGGGTCATCGATTTCGCGAGCAGCGGCGGTTCGGTCAGCCTGCGCAACGTGGCTGGAACGGGCCGTGTCGCTGCTGTCAACTTGGGACCACAAGGAACCCAGGCCACGGCCTACACGACCGCGAATTTGATCGACCTGACGGGCAACACGGCGGACGTCGCCATCGGCACCTTCGCCACCTCGCCGGGTGCCAAGACCGCCGCCAATACCAACGACCTGGGTTTTGACAGCGGCACGCTCGACATTCTCTCGATCAACATGGCATTCGCCAAAGGCACCGGCGCATCGACCAACAGGATCACCATCGGCGGAGGAACCGTCAGACTCGGTGGTTCGGCCGCGTTCTCTGACGCAGCAACAGGCACTCTCACTCTGGCCACTGCCGGCAGCGGTGAATTGATCATCAATGGTGGCACGGTGACCACGACCGCCAGCCTGTTGAAAGGAACGGGAGGCACCGGAACTGCCACCGTCACCCTCAACGGCGGCACGCTCGACATGGGCGGCACCAACATCGGCGCTGCCACCGACACAGTGGTTCTTGCCGCCCAGTCAGGCACCCTGAGGAACGTCGGCGAAGTGAACAACGGCGCGGGATGGACGAAATCCACCGCGGGCACGCTGACCCTCGCTGGCACCAACACCTACACCGGAACGACTTCCATCAACGCGGGCATCCTTGTCATTGGCGCCAACAATGTCCTTCCGGACGTTTCACCCGTATCCATCGCCACCGCCACCCTTGACTCAGTGGCTTCCGTTTCCGACACCCTTGGAACCTTGGACGCTGCCGGCAGCGCCAAGATCAACATCGGCTCCGGAGCCACCCTGGCGTTTGCCGACAGCAGCGGCGTGAGCTGGGCAGGAGGGACACTCGACATCACCGGCACCTTCGTTTCCGGATCCTCCCTCCGCTTCGGCACCAACAACAGTGGCTTGACTCCCACCCAACTTGGTCTGATCACCTTGAACGGGGCAAGCGGTTCATACTCCCTGGATGCCAACGGATTCCTGGTCACCACCGCCGGCGGATACGCCTCCTGGGCATCGACCAACGCCCTCACCGGCACTCCAAGCGACGACTACGACAGCGACGGCGTTTCCAACGCGCTCGAATACCTGCTGGGCGGAACCGCACTCACCAACGACCTCGGCAAGCTGCCGACCATTTCCACCAGCGGCGGAAACCTGCGCTTCACCTTCAAGCGCGACCAGGCATCCATCGACGGCACCACGGTAGCGACCATTCAGGTGGGCACCACCCTCGCCGCCTGGCCTGGAAGCTACTCGGTGCCTGACATCGCCGCCGCCAACGACCCGGGCGTCACCGTCCTCAAGGACACGCCGACCGGCTTCGACACCGTCACCCTGAGTGTTGCACAATCGCCGGACGCCGCGAAATTCGCCCGACTCAAGGTGACCGTGGTCCCGTGACAACCGTCAGATGACCAGCACCCGGCGCGGCGGTTCCAACCCGCCGCGCTTTTTTCATGGTTTCCCTCGCCGTCAACCGGACATCCGTCTGGCTTTCCCCTGCCATCAACCATTCATCCCCTCCCCACCATCCGTTTGGAGGACTCCTCCAACCTATGATGGGATAGATATGAAAAGCGGTGAGCCCGCACCCAGATCGGGCGCCTGCAGCCAATTCCCCTGCTGCCGGAGCGACAGGCCCGACAAGCGCGGCCTAACACCTATCGGAAGTAACCCGGCAATCAATGATTCACCGCGGGCCCGACCGCCCCGCCCCGCAAGAACACTGCCGGTGTTAGCGTCTGCCTCAAATCCTCCTTGCCGCAGCTCACATTCGCCGCACCACCGGAGGTGGTGCCGCTACGGTCGCAAGGAGCAACGATTGGAGCGGCTACAATGGGAAAAGGATCGGCCTCATGGATTGGACTGGGCCGTCACACGCATGAAGCGTTTCGGGTGGTCGGGGTCGTTGGTGAGGTGGATGTCGGTGGCCTGCACGGACTTGATCGCGCCGCCGCCAGACTCGTTGACGGAGGCTCCGGGCGCGGTGGCGGTGAAGGCTGCGCCGTTCTCGCTGCGGGCGATCTCGGTCCAAGTGGACGACAGATCATCGGCGGCCTTCACGGAAATCGTTAGATCCGCGGCCGCGGTGTTGCGGGTGAAGGATATTCCCAGTTTCCCTCCATCCGTGGAACCCTGCAATACCCCGGGGTCGGCGATGCGCGGATCGGTTCCCAAGGCGTATTCCATCAGGTTTACCAGTCCGTCCCGGTCCCCATCGACGGGGTCACCCGCGACCGCCGGATTGTCCCAGTCGGCTCCGAAATACGTCTGACGCCAGAGTTCGAAGGGAGTGTGGAGAGGTGTGAAAAGCAACGTGACGGAGGTGCCGTTTTGCTGGAGTGCGAGCGTCCCGTAGTCGGCAAGCGCCCGTCCTGAGGGATCGTTGGTGAAAGTATTGAGCGTGAAATTTCCGACAACGCTTGAACCTGTCAGCAAAGTCCACGAACGGGCCCGGGTCCAGAAGGCATCGTTGAAGGCCACGCCGCTTCCCGGGGCGGCGAACGAGACGTCAAGCTTCGCGCCGTTGGCAACGGACACCGCGCCGGAAGCAACCACCCTGTCGAAGGCCGCAAAGGATGTGCCGTTGGAAACGAGGTCCCATTTCAAGGTGGAGGAGGAGCCGTAGTTCAGCGTGCCGCCGAAGGCTTGCGTTCCCGCGCCGGTGCCTGGTCGGTGAGTGCCGTTGATGGTGGCGGAACCCCCAACCGCGCCGGTGCCGCCAAGGGTCGCGCCGCTGGCGATGGTGACGGTGGAAGCGG
>JBIPMR010000266.1:0-5519 GCA_044369025.1 Luteolibacter sp. | reverse complement strand
TCCTCCTTCCATCAACTCTCAACTCTCAACTCTCAACCATCAACCTCTTAAAATGAACAAACGCCAGGTTCTCATCCTCTGGGTCATCGCCGTCGCCCTGGGCGGCGCGGTGACCGCCGTGAAACTCAGCCAGAAGCAATCCACCGACAGCGCCACCCAGCGCGGCGCCGGCCAGACGCTTTTTGAATCCTTCCCCGCCACCGAGGTCGCCACCGTCGAGGTCGAAGGCACCGGCGGCTCCGTCACCCTCGCCAAGAAGGACGGCAAATGGGTCGTCACCCAGCGTGACGACTTTCCGGCGAACAACACCTTCGTCAACGACCTGATCCGCACCCTCGGCGAACTCAAGGTCACCGTCGCGATGGAGGCCGGTCCGTCGTTCGCACCCCGTTTCGGCATGGATGAAACTTCCGCCATCGCCGAAGACCGCGGCCTCACCGCCACTTTCAAGGACGCCGCCGGCAAGGAAGTCGCCAAGGTGTCGCTCGGCAAGAATATCGAAAACACCGCCTCCCCTTCCCCGATGATGATGGGTGCGGGCAACGCTGTCGGCCGCTACGTGCGCAACCACGCCGACGAATCCGGCTTCTACGCCGTCAGCGAAATGTTTCCCTCCGTCAGCACCGAAGCGAACCGCTGGCTGGCCGATGGCTTCATCAGCCCGGAGAAAATCAAATCCATCGCGGTGAGCCAGGCCGACAAGGACGGGCCCGCGTGGACCCTGACCCGCGATGCCGAAGATGCCGAGTTCAAGCTCGCCGGTGCCGCCGCCACCGAAGTGCCCGACACCGCCGCCACCGGCCCGCTCAAAAGCCTGTTCTCCTACGCCCGATTCGAGGACGTAGTGCCACAGGACAAAGTCGCCGGGCGCAGCGCCGACGCAGGCAAACAAACCGCCACCATCGAGACCTTCGAGGGCTTCACCTACACCGTCACCTTCACCCCGGCCAAACCCGCCCCCACGCCGCCGGCCGCGCTCAGCGCCAACCTGCCGCCGCCTGCGGCCGACAACTATCTGCTCACCGTCAGCGTGACCGCGGAGCTGCCCAAAGAGCGGAAAAAAGAGGCGGGTGAAAAACCCGAAGACGCCAAGACCAAAGACGAAGCCTTCGCCACGCGCCTGAAAAGCCTCACCGAGAAACTCGCCAAGGAAAAAGCCCTCGCCGGCCGCACCTTCGAAGTGACCAAAAGCCTGATCGAACCGCTGCTCAAAGAGCGCTCCGCCCTCATCACCCAGGCCACTCCCCCGCCCGCCGCCGGCGCCGACACCGGCAAGGTCCAACAACTTCCCGGCGGCCTCATCGCCAAACCACCCGTCACCGCCACCACCCCGCCGATCGAAGCCGTCACCCCGCCGATTTCCATCCCCGCCCAGGAAGACGGGGATACGGACGACGCCGACGACGAGGACGATTACAAAACCGAAGAGAAGTAACGCCGGGGCAAAACGGGGCACTGCTCCGCCAGATCAATAGGGTTTCCTGATCGGACAATTCATCCAGGATGGGGCCATGGAACGCCGCAAGTTCATCGCCGTCTAGTTCGCCGTATCGACCGCCCCGCTCGCTCGCGTAGCGGCGGAGGATCCCAAGCCCGCCACGCAGGGACTCACCGCGGCGAGGAGACGCCGCTCGAAGGTTTCACCGAGCAGGACGCATTCGGCTGGGTGATCGAGGCCTATCAGAAGCTGGCGCGGAAAGCGGAGAAGCGCGGTGTGGTCCTGGGCCTCGAGAACCACCGGGGACTCGGGCGGACCGCCGAGGGAGTCAAAATGGTGGTGGACGCGGTAAACTCGCCCTGGCTCAAGGTCACACTTGATAGCGGTAATTTCCTCGAAGACCCCTATGATCGGTTAGCCCGACTCGCGCCGGACACGGTGCTGCTCCAAGCCAAGACCTACGACGGCGGCGGCGTGTGGGATTCGCCGGACCTCGACTATCCCCGGATCGCCAAGATCCTGCGGCACGCCGGACTCACCGGTCAAGTGTCCCTCGATTTCAAGGGGCGCGAGGACCCCTTGACCGCCATTCCCCGCTCACTCGCCATGCTGCGGGATGCGTTCAAAGCGTAACGTTGGGTCACATGCGGTCCGGGACGGCGATGCCTAACAAATAGAGGCCCTGCTTGAGGGTGCGCGATGTCAGGTCGCAGAGCGCGAGACGGCTGGAGCGGATCGGCTCCTCGGCCTTGAGCACGGGGCAGGCTTCGAAATACGAGTGAAACGCGCGGGCGAGTTCCAACACATAGTTCGCCAGCAGGTTCGGGCGGAAGTCTTCGAGGATCGTCGGCAGCACTTCGCCGAACCGCGCCAACAATCTAGCAAGGTGGATTTCCGCTTCCTCGTTGAGGTGGATTTCCGCGGTCGAGGGGTCGAACGGGGCGTCGAGTTTCCTGAAAATCGAGCGGATGCGGACGTGCGAATATTGAAGGTAGGGCGCGGTGTCACCTTGTAGCGCGAGCATGCGGTCCCACGAGAACACGTAGTCGGTGAGGCGGTTCTGTGAGAGCTCGGCGAATTTCACCGCGCCGATGCCGACGATCTCGGCGATTTGCGCGGCTTCTTCGCCTGCGAGGTCGGGGTTTTTCTCGGCGATGGCTTTCGCCGCGCGTTCAACGGCCTCCTCCAGCACTTCGACCAAGCCGACGTTTTCCCCGGTGCGGGTCCGCATCAGTTTGCGGTCGTCTCCGAGGATGGAGCCGAACCCGACGTGCTGGAAATCCCCGGTTTTCCCCCAACGCGCGGCGGCGTCGAAGAGCTGGCGGAAATGCAGTTGCTGCGGCACGCCGACGACATACCAGATGTGATCCGCCTTCCATTCATCGATGCGGAACTGGAGAGTCGCCAGATCGGTGGTGGCGTAGAGGAATCCGCCGTCCGCCTTGCGGATGAGCGCCGGACTGTCCGTCCAACCGGTGTCGGTCTTGACCTTGAACGGGTCTTGTTCGAGCGGTTGGGTGCCGTCGGAAAAGATACAGACCGCACCGTTGCTCTCGCGGGCGAGGCCTTTTTCCAGGAACTCGCCGACGAGACCGGCGAGCTTGTCGTTGTAGTAGCTCTCGCCGTGCCAGTAGTCGAATTTCACCTCCAGCCGCTCGTAGATTTTCTGAAGCCCGGCTTTCGAGACCTCGATGCATTTCTGCCAGATCGCCAGATTTTCCGGGTCGCCCGCCTGGAGCTTCACCAGCTCCGCCTTGCAAACTTCCAGCACCGCCGGGTCTTCCTTGGTCGCGGCGTTCACTTTCCGATAGACGCGCACGAGTTCCTGAATCGCATCCTCCGCCAGCGCCGCCTCGTCGAGGAAATGATTCCAGCCGTAAATGATCATCCCGAACTGCGTGCCCCAGTCGCCGATGTGGTTGTCGGCGATGACGTTGAATCCCAGAAAACGCGCGATGCGGGCGAGCGAATCGCCGATGATGGTCGAGCGGATGTGGCCGACGTGCATCGGCTTGGCGACGTTGGGCGCCGAGAAATCGACGACCACGGTTTTGCCCGCGCCGGTGGCCGGCACCCCGAGGCGCTCGTCGGCGATCAGCTTCCTGACATGCGCGGCGTAGGCGGCCGGCAGGATGCGGAAGTTGATGAATCCCGGGCCGGCGATGTCGGCGGTGGCGAGGCCGGTTAGATCGAGCTGGTCGATGATTTCCTGCGCCAGCGCGCGCGGGTTGGCCTTGCGCTGTTTGGCCAAAACCATTGCGGCGTTCGACTGATAGTCCCCGAAGCGGAGGTCGGCGGCGGCGGTGACCGCGGCGGTGGCGGGCTCGCCGAGCGTGAGCGTTAGAGCGGCGGCAAGGCGGGATTCAAGTTCCTGGAGAAGCGTCATAGAATGGGGCGGTTGGACTCAAGCGCCGACGCGGGCCGGCTTGGAATCGAAAATGGCGATGATTTCCTCACGGGTCTCGGCGGCTCCCAGTTGGCGGCGGACCTCGATGTTGGTGAACATTTTGGCGATCGCCGCCAGCGTCCTGAGATGCAGGTGATAGTCCTTGCGCGGGACGATGAAGAGGATGATGAAATGCACCGGCTTGTTGTCGAGCGACTCGAAGTCGATCCCGGCCTTGGATTTGCCGAACACCGCGATCACCCGGTCGAGATGGTCCGAAAACGCGTGGGGAATGGCCACCCCGAGTCCGATGCCGGTGCTGACCTGTTCCTCGCGGGCGCGAAACGCTTCGAGCATTTCATCGCGTTGCTCGGGCGGGAGCTGGCCGGTGGTGACGAGGTGATCGACGAGTTCGATAATCGCGGGCCAATGCTCCACTGCCTTCATTTCCAGAAGGATTTGTTCGGGGCTGAGCAATTTCGCCAACTTCATAAATCACAAAAATCAAGACCCGCAACGGTATGCGTGGGGGCGAGTGGTTACCGTTACAAGCCGCTCATGGCAAGCGGATTTCTACCGCCCGCCATGACGCGATTGAGGGGAATTATCCATTCTGGCCGTAGGGGTCAGGCCAAGAGTTGCTCGATCACCTGGGCCGCGGAGTATTCCGTGCCCTCGGGCGGGAGCATGGAGCGGATGCTGGCGACATCATCGCCGAGGGTGATGAGCGGCGGTTCGACGTCGCCATTCGGGCGCACTTGGCCGAGGCCGATCGAGGCGCCGAGCGAGTTGCAGAGGCAGGCGGAGCCTTTGACCCGCGCCGGATCGCCGCCCTTGGCCAGATAGAGTTCGGCGGGCTCCGCAGAGCAGCGGAAGCCGACGCTGCCATCCGCTTTCATGTAGGTTTCGCGCAGCACACCGAGGTCGCAGATCCGCTCGCGGTGTTCGTAAACCGGGAGCTCCGAGAGGGTTTCCGAGAGCTGGGCGATCTTGAACGGGAAGCCGGTGGGAGAGGCGCTGGCGTTGGTGAAAATTTCCAACCGATCATGGCGGATGCCGTCGATGATTTTGGCTTTGAGAGCGGGATCAAATCCGGATTCGCGGGTGAGGGCGAAGGCGGTGCCGACCTGGATGCCCATCGCGCCTTCGGCTTGCGCTTCGCGGAGTTTTCCCTGGGTGCCGTAGCCGCCGGCCAGCCAGAACGGCAGCGGGATGTCGCGGAATTTTGAGACGTCGATCTGGTCGCGCGGGCCATAAACGGGTTCGCCTTTTTCGCTGAGCTGCATCGGTCCGCGCGGCGGGGCGTTGTGACCACCGGCGATGGAGGCCTCGACGACGAAGCCATCGACCTTGCCCGACGCCTTGCGGCGGAGGTTTTCCGCGAGCACCGGCGAGGAGACGATGGCGAGGAAAAGCGGGCGCTTGAGCTGCTTCGGCGGAGTGTGGCAAAAGTGATCGGGGTCAAAAGTAACGGTGATCGTCCGATCCGCGCCGGTGACGTCGAGGCGGAGTTCGGCGGCGGTGCCTGCCGCCAAGTGGTCGAGGATGCCGGGAATCTGGCGGGGAATGCCAGCGCCCATCAGCACGACATCGACGCCGGCCAACATCGCGCCATACAGCGCGGCCATGGTGGGCAGCTGGCTTTTTTCCAACAGGTTCAATCCGGCCTTGCCATCGTGGCCTTCCTTGGCGAGC
>JBIPMR010000265.1:0-5521 GCA_044369025.1 Luteolibacter sp. | reverse complement strand
TTTTGAACTTTCTGATGCAGGATCAGGGGGGATTACCAGCGACCGCCGCCGCCACCGCCGCCGCCGCCACCGCGACGGTCACCGCCGCCGCCGCCGCCGCCCTTGTAGCCACCACCGCCGCCGCCGCCTTTATAGCCGCCGCCGCCGCCGCCACCACCGTAGCCGCCACCACCACCGCCGCCGCCGTAGCCACCACCACCGCCGCTTGGACGGGATTCTTTGGGCTCCGATGCGTTCACGCGAAGAGGACGACCGTTGTAGTCTTTGTCGTTGAGGGCCTCGATGGCCGCGTTCAACTGGCTTTGGTCACCGAGGGTCACGAAAGCAAATCCCTTGGATTGCCCGGTTTCGCGGTCGGTGATGATTTTGACCCGTTCAACAGGTCCAAAAGCGGCGAAGAGTTCGGAAACGTCGCCTTCAGTAGCAGTGTAGGGCAGGTTGCCCACGTAGATGTCCATTTGATTCAATTCTTGATGACGCCATGTGAATAGAACACTTTCTTGGACCATGGCGTCACGGATCGAACAAAGAGCGAGAAAACAAACTTTCGCCGTCCAATCGAGCCGTAGGTAGGCTGGTCGCCGGGGGAATAGCAACCTTTCATTTTATTTAAATTCCTCCGCCGCGGCGCTTTCGGTGCGTTCGGATCCTTTTTTCGTGGCCGTCGCGATCGGGGCGTCGTCTGCGTTTCTAACACCCATCGGCCACCAGGACAACACGCTCATCCCCGGGCCGGGTGGCTAGCGGTTCGGCGACTACTGGCGCTTGGAACTGCCCCATGAAGATTCTGGGGGTGGTGGTGAGTTTGCCGACGCTGCTGTGGTTTTGGCCGTTGTGTGCAGGTGTTGGAAAGTTTTCTAAACGGTGTCCTCGTCCTCAAGGATGCGCCTCAGGACGAGCGCGAATTTGTTATAGAACAGGCCCAGCATGATCAACGCCACGCCCAGGACGATGAACGAAACGACGCGCATGAAGGCGTTGAAGTCCCAGACGTCCACGGCGAAGACCTTGATCAGGGCCAGCGTGAGAAGCGCGAAGCCGATTTGCCGCACGCTTTTCAAACGCTGCCACAGCCCGGCGCTCACGGCGATGAAACCGAGCAGCGTCCAGAGAACGGCCGTCGCAGTCCAATCGTGCCGCCAGACCAGCATTTGGGTCGCCCACACCGAGCTGAGCACGCTGGCGATGCCGCCAAACAGCCCGATGATGGCGAGCCGCTCGTTGGGTTGCCGGTGATGGCGGTGTCCTGCTAGCAAAAACAGCAAGGCCAGCACCACTCCGGCACCGCGCCAGTCGGCCCCTGCCGTGATCCGCAACCACGGGCTGGTGGTGGAAACGGACACAAACCAACAGATGGAAACCGCTAGAAATCCCCAGGCTTCCGCCAGCAGGGGGCGTTGGGTGACGAATGCCAGGGCGGTGAGTGCCAGCGCCATCAACGCCACGGCATCGCCGGAATTTTCCGGCAGCCATCTCCACCAGAACAGACACAGCGCGACGAATGCCGTCGCCCGCAGGATGATGGCGGCGGCCGTACGTTTCCATTCCGGCAGGCGGATGGCGGCACCGAGGGTGAGCAAAGCGGCCAACGCCACCCACAGCGCCTCAAACTTGGCACCGGTGGATGGATTTGAAGCCTGATAGAGCGCGGCCGCGTTCAGCAGCGCGGCGCAGGGACCCAGCCGCTCGCAGCGGGCGAGGACGGCAAGGCCCACCAGGATGAATCCGGCGATCCCCAAAACAGGTGGCATGGTGGTGGTTTCGAGGTTGAAAAGGAAAACGGCCACCCAGGTTGCGGTGACGGTGGCGGCCGAGAAGATCCAGCTCGCCACCCAGGGCGACTGGATCAGGTCAAATTCATCCTGATGCCCGCGTGCTCCCGGGTCTTCCGCGCGGTGCCACAGCCAGCATGCGGCGAAGAAGCCGCCGGCGGCGAAACCGACCGCCCACGAGCTGTGGGTCAGGAAAGCGGCGTTCAGCGCGGCGATGCCGAAAATCAGCGAGCCAAGGGTGGCCTCCGGCATCAGGCGGCGCGGGTCGAGGCGGAGGGTGATGGCGGCTAACAGCGCCGAGATTCCTGCCAGGACCGCTACCGGCCAGGGAGCGGCAAGGCGCAGGCTCCAGCCCCAGATCGTGGCGGCGACGGCCATGAAAAACACCAGCGCCGATAGTGCCCTGGCGACTCTTTCCCGCCCGCCTTCAGGGTGTTCCATGCCACGGCGCATTGCCAGCGAGGCAGCGGCGATGAGAAATGAAGCCAGCCCCGCGCTCCACACCGGGATCGGCGCGACACGGATTCCTGAATGGGCGGGTGATGCATGAAACAGCAACATCGACGTCGCCCCGGCGGCGGCGAGGAATGAAAACACCAGTTCGCTCCTGCCTCGGAATTTCGCGAAAGCGGCGGCCAGCGCCAGTGACTCGCCCGCCAGGGCAAGCGCCAGATGATAGCCTTCCAGCTTCAAAACCGCTGCGAGACTGACCAGCAACAGACCCTGCGCAAGATTCACCCCGCCGGCGATCTGGCTTGCCCGCCGGCCGTTGATGCCCAAGGCGATCAAAACGGCTCCGAAAACCCCGCAGACCACCCAGCAGTGCTCGGTTTCGAAGCGGTCGATCCAGAGGCCGCTGAACAGCAGGAAAAACGCCGCGTTGTTGGATCCCGTGAACCAGGCCCGCGCGCGGTCGCTCATGGTTTCACGGAAGCGCCCTAACCATCCAGGCAGTGAGAACATCGCCCAGACCGACGGCAGGAACCACAGCACCGCAGGGTCCCTGAGATCGCCGTGCGCCGCGCCCATCCACTGCCAGCCGAGGAAGGCGGCGTAGCTTCCGGCCATCGCGGCGACGCCGGGGCCCGCCCACCCCGGACGGCGCATCAGCAACAATCCGGCACCGGCTAACAAAATGTTGGAAACACAGGACAGCCAGCCGATCGGTTGCAGCATGGTGGCGTAGGAAGCGAGCAACAGCCCGAGCACCGCCGTGGCCTTGGCATTCCGGATCCATGAAACCGCGGCGATCAGACCGGCGGAAAACAGCAGCAGCACGGCAGCCGGCACCGGGCTGTCGATCACCCGCAGGCGCGGCACCTGATGCGCCGCGAAGGTGCAGTAGTAAAAAAACGACAAGCCGCCCGCCAGGATTACCTCGCCGAATTTTTGCAGCGAGGATTTCGCCGCCAGCCGCCTGCCGGTTTCGATCAGGACGCCCGCGCAGATGAAAAGCCCGGTGAGGCGCAAGCCGTTGGGCATGTCGCGGAGCCAGTTTTTGTAGGCGAAATTTCCCAGCAGCACCAATCCGGTGAGCAGCAGCACGATGCCGAGGCGCACCAGCCAGACCCGCCCGAACTGAAGTTCGAAAGGCGCGGATGGCGGCTCGTTTTCATCCTCGCTGACGGCGGCGGCGGGAGCTGCCGCCGGCAGTGGCGGCGGCTGGACCGGCACGACCTCGGGCTCCGGAACTTCGAGCGGTGCGGGGGCCGGCTCGCTTGCGGCGGGCTGCTGAGCCCGGTCCGCCAAGGCGGAAAGTTCCAGCCGCAGCGAGTCGAGGGCTTCGGCATGTTGCCGCTCGATCCGGTCCAGGCGGTCACGCAGCCGCCCGATGTCGTTTCGCCATTGATTGCCCTCGTCCCGTTCCACAGCCGACTTCTAGCAAAAATCACCGCGCCACGAAGTGAAATTGTCGGGGGCACGGCCGGCGATTGCAATTTGCGTTCCGGTGGGTGCAAAATGCGGATTTTCAACCGGTCACGACGGGCTCCGCGGAGCCGGATGCCCCCGGTTAAAGGGCATTTGCGATTCGGCATTCCATGAGCTATAGATGCTCCATGAAAACGAAGATCAAAAACCTGGTGTTTTCAAGCGCAGTGGTTTGCGCCGCGGCCCTTTCATTTTCACAAGCGGCGGACCTGCCACAACGCAGCGGCGGCGAGTTCCGCGGCATGTATCAAATCCTCTCCAGCAACGACCCGGTGTTTCCGATGCATGCGAAACAAGAGTGGTTTCTCGACTTCGGCAAAGGCATTCAGCCCGGGCGTTCCGGCGGCAGCGTTGCCGTCTCACTGCGGCAGAATCCCCATGTGAAAGTGCGGATCATGGCGTGGCAATATCTCCCGGAAAATGGCCGGATCCTGCTCGGGAATCCGTTTGCGGAAGGCGCCCGCAAGGCGGTCGCCCGCGGCGCTTGGGAGTTGCTGGTCAGGGGCGACGGAGTGATTTTCAAACGGGGCAACTATCAGGTGATCCTGCATCGGGCCGATCCCGCGGATTACTGATAAGTCTGTCCATCGAGGAAACCCGCACTTACAAGCGGGCATGCCACCCAATCCCCGCTTTCAGGAACTGGACTATCGGAAAACGCCGCTCGGCGATTTGATCCTGCGCCGCCGCACGCTGCCCGCGCTCGATGATATCGAGGTGCATGAAATCATTCTTGGCGACGCGTTTTTGATGACCAGCCTGTTCACCACGGTGGAAATCGCGCTCTCGAACCTGGGGCTCGAATCGGGCGAAAGGATTTTTCCCGGCGAAGCGCTGGATGTGGTCGTCGGCGGGTTGGGACTCGGTTATACCGCGCGCGCCGCCTTGGAGCATGTCAGCGTCGGATCGCTGCTGGTGGTGGACTACCTGGAGCCGGTCATCGAGTGGCATCAGCAAGGGCTCGCGCCGCTGGGACCGGGGTTGGTCGCCGATCCGCGCTGTCGCCTGGTGCATGGCGATTTTTTCGAACTCGCGCTTGCTGAAAATGCCGGCTTCGACCCGGATGCACCTGACAGGCGGTTTCACGCGATTCTGTTGGATATCGATCACTCGCCGTCGAATCTGCTGCACGAGCGGCACTCCGCATTTTACGACGCAGCCGGCCTGCGCCGGCTCGCCGGGAAACTCCATCCCGGCGGGGTCTTCGGTTTGTGGTCGGACGATCCGCCGGACGAAGGTTTTATGGATTCGCTCGAGCAGGTGTTCGAATCCTGCGGGTCGCACGTCGTCCCCTTCCACAATCCGCACAAGGATTGCGAGGCGGCGAGCACGGTCTATCTGGCGGTCAGGGGGGTCTAACGATCCCGCGTTTCCCGGATGCGCATCGGCATCGCGTCGATTTTGGCGAAGAGCGAGGCGAGGGTGAAATCTGCGGTTTTCCAGCGCAGGGTGGTGCGGTCATCCTTGCCTAACAACAGGACTTCGGCCACTCCGTCGCGGACTTCCAGGCGCTTGCGCAGCGCCTGGCCGAGTGCGGCCCCCGGAAGTTTTCCGGGAGCCGCCGGACCTTTGAGAATGAAGAGCTCGATGTCGCGTTCGGCCAGGCCGCCTCGCTCCGCGACGAGTTTCCGGCTGAGGGCGTCGTTGGATTCGGTGACCACCAGCAGGCGCCTTTTCCACTGGAAACCATCCAAGGTTTGGGCGGCTACGGTCATCGTCAGGATTCCGAGGATGGCAAGAATCTTCACTTCAGATGCGGGGTGGGCTTATTCGAGTTCGGTGCTGCCTTCGACGGCGTTGTTTTTGACCTGCGGGCGCGG
>JBIPMR010000264.1:0-5529 GCA_044369025.1 Luteolibacter sp. | reverse complement strand
GGCATGAAATGTTTTTTCAGTCCGCAATCCGGGATCGTGGATCGAAAACCGGCGGTAAAACCGTCATTTAGGGGGATCTTAACTTGCTCACCTCTTCGGCTTTATCGAGGTCGTTTAGTGAGGTCTGAAGGATATCCCCGCAAACGGTTTCGGCTCCGTCACCCTCACGCTGCCGCTCAATCCCGGCGGCAAAACCTTCGCCCGTCTCAAAGTGTGGGTCACGCCGTAACCGAATCTACCTTCATCAACCCCATGCACCTCAGTTCCAGGGATTCCATCCACCGCATCATCCGCGTAACGGCGGGAGTCATCTTGTCACTCACCGCCTCCCTGCTTGCCGCGGAGCCCCGATTTCCCGCCGGCATCAAACTGCCGGACAAAGCACGCGGCGAGGCCGCCATCGTCGCGCTCGGCGCGCGCCTGCCCGAGGTGGCCGCCTTTTATGCGAAATCCCCGCAACAGCTCCGAACAATCCTGAGGGCCGACGACAGCCTTTGGGTGGATCCCGCGGGCGAGTTGTTTTATGCCTGCCCGCCGGCATGCGCGGACTGCGCCCACCAAGCCCCGGAGGGAGACGGTGGAATCGCCGAAAGCATCGGACCCACCGATCCCGCGCCGTTTGACACCGCCGAGGCGTTTCTCCTGCACAGCCGCCCGGGTGCGAACCGCGTGATCTATCTCGACTTCAACGGCCACGTCGACAACACCGCCGGAAACTGGAAGGACGGCGCCTCGGCCCCGCCTTACAACCTTTCCGGCAGCGATCCCGCCTCGTTCAGCACCGACGAACGCAACCGCATCATCGAGGTCTGGCAGCGCGTCGCCGAGGATTTTTCGATGTATGCCATCGACGTCACCACCGAGGAACCGGGAATCGAGGCGTTGAGAAAAACGAGCACCGGCGATGCGGCTTATGGCATCCGCGTCTGCATCGGTGGCAGCGGCAATGACTGGTATGGAAGCAACGTGGGCGGCGTCGCTTTTGTCGGCTCGTTCGATGCAGGAAACGACGTGCCCTGCTGGGTGTTCACCGCCGGCACCGGCACCGGCGCGAAAAACATCGCCGAGGCCGCCAGCCACGAGGTCGGCCACACACTCGGACTTCTTCACGACGGTGTCGAAGGTGGAGCCGGTTATTACAGTGGCCAGGGCAACTGGGGGCCTATCATGGGCGTCAGCTACAGCAAGTCGATCAGCCAGTGGAGCAAAGGGGAATATGCCAATCCGAACAACACCCAGGACGACCTCGCCGTGATGCTCACCCAAGGCGCGGTCTATCGTCCGGACGACCACGGCGGCACGCTGGCCACCGCCACCAAACTGAGCGCCGACTCCACCTCCGCCACCGTCGGCGGCGTCATCGAGCGCAACACCGATCTCGACTTTTTCCGCATCGACGCGACCGGCGGCTCGCTGGTCGTCAACATCAAGCCGACACCGCTGGGTGCAAACCTGCGGCTGGAGGTCAAACTCTACGACTCGGTCGGCACCCTGCTGCAAACCGCCACATCCGCCGACACCAGCGGGGGCACCCAGCCAGTCACGCTCACCCGCACGGTCAGCGCGGGACTCCACTACGTTTCCGTGGACGGCATCGCAAACGGCAATCCCCTCACCACCGGCTATTCGGATTACGCCAGCCTCGGCCAATACAACATCACCGTCACCGGCGTGCTGCCGGACGGCTTCACTTGGCTGACCACCACCGGCGGCACCAAGCAGTGGAACAGTGCGGGAAACTGGGTCGCTGCAAGCCTGCCCGCCGGGGCCGCTCCCAACGTGAGGATCAACAACAACATCACGGGCGGCCAAACCCTCCAGCTCGCCAGCGCCACCGCGATCGGCAGGTTGTTTCTGGGCGATTCCGACAGCACGCACGCCTTTACCCTCGCATCCGGTGGCGGGTCGTTGGCTTTCGCCAGCCCGGCGGAACTGAGTAAAACGACCGGCGGCAACGATGTGGTTTCGGCACCGGTGTCGCTTGCGGGCGCACTGCTGCTCACCCAGTCCGCTTCCGGAATCCTGAGCTTCTCCGGCGGCATCGGCGGCGCGGGCGCATTGACCAAAACCGGAGCGGGAACCGTCGTCTTCGCCTCACCTAACAGCTTTGCCGGCGCTACCACGCTCGATGACGGCCTGCTGCGGCTCGATAATGCCAACGGCCTTCCCGGCGGCATCGACAACGCCGCGGGAGTTGGCGAAAGCACCCTTTACTTTAACGGCGGCGTGCTCGGTCTCGCCACCGGCGACTTCACCCGCCAGCTCGGCACCGGCGCCGGGCAGTTGAATTGGGACCCGGACACCGGTGGCACGGGCAGCGGTGGCTTCGCCGCCTTCGGCGCGGACCGTGAGGTGAGGCTCAACAACGGCACGGGCATGTTATCCTGGGCCACTCAGATTCTCGGCAACACCAAAATCCTCATTCTCAGTGATTCCACAGCCACCCATACCTTGAATTTCAGGAATAGCATCAGCTTCTCCATCGCCAAGCGAACCGTGCAGGTGGAAGATGGCGCCGCCGCCGTGGATGCCATCCTCAGCGGCGTGCTCGCCGGCTCGAATACAACGGCCGGATTTACCAAGACGGGCCCGGGCATACTTTCGCTCACCAATGCCAACACCTACCCCGGCAGCACCACCGTGGCGGATGGCGTCCTGCGGCTGCAAAACGCCGCCGCACTGCCCAGCGGAAATCTCGAACTCACCGGCGGCGGAGTCCTCGGCCTCGGTGCGGCGGACCTGACAAACCGCACCATCGGCACCGGCCTGAATCAGGTCCAGTGGCTCGGCTCCGCTGGCTTCGCCGCCTTCGGCGCGGACCGTGCGGTGAAATTCAGCGAGGCAGCCATCAACTGGACCGCCACCCATTTCATCGGCAACGGCCGGGTGCTCATCCTCGGCCATGACACCGCCGACGCCACACTCGATTGGCAGCAGAGCGTTTCCCTCTTTGGCAGCGCCCGCATCATCCAAGTCGATGACGGTTCGGCCGCCATCGACGCCAAAATCAGCGGCACCATCGCCGGCGGTTCCAGCACCACGAACAGCACCGCCAACATCCTCACCAAAGCCGGGGCCGGCACGCTCGCCTTCACCGCCCAGCACAGCCACTGGGGCGACACCATCATCGGCGCGGGCACCTTGATGATCGGCGATGGCGGCACAGATGGCGGAGTTTCGCCGAATTCCCCGAACATCATCGTGGAAACGGGGGCAACCCTTGCGGTGAACCGCAACAACACCCTCACCCAGGGCACCAACGCCCTCAAGGTCGCCATCACCGGTAACGGAGGTTTCACGCAGGCGGGCTCCGGCAACACCGTGCTGATGCTCGCGAACACCTACCTCGGACCGACCAGCCTTGACGCCGGCACACTCACTCTGGGAGCCGCAGGCGTCCTGCCGGATGCTTCCGAGGTCTCCATCGGCAATGCCACGCTGGCCGCAGGCTCGTTCGCCGAAACCGCGGGAAGCCTCGGCATCACCGGCACCGCCACCATCCAGTTCGGCACCGGTGCCGTCCTCGCCTTCTCCGGCGCGGCGGACTGGTCCGGTGGCAGGCTCGATCTAACCGGCGCTTTCATTTCCGGCTCGTCACTCCGCTTCGGCACCAACGCCAATGGCCTCACCCCATCCCAGATCGCCCTCATTTCGCTCAATCGCAACGCGGCCCACCTCGCGCTTGATGCCGATGGCTATCTGGTCAGCGGCTACCCCGCATGGCAAACCGCCAACGCCCCGACGACCGGCAACAACCCGAATGCGGATGAGGATGGCGACGGCGTCACCAACGGCGTGGAGTTTGTGCTCGGCGGTCTCGTCGGCACCCGCGACTTCGACAAACTTCCGCAAATTGCCACCAACGGCGGCAACATGCTCTTCACCTTCAAGCGCGACCAAAAATCCATCCAGCCGTCCAGCCCCATCGAGATCGAAGTCAGCCCGGATCTCACGGACTGGTCCACCCGTTATCCCGTCACCGCTGCCGCGGCGACCGACAGCCCTGGAGTCATCGTCGTCAAGGACACCCCGTCCGGCTTCGATACCGTGACCCTCACCCTCCCCCTGTCCGACCTGAAAAAATTCGCACGCTTGAAAGTCACGCCTTGATCGAGCGATACGCAGCCCTCCGATGAAAGCCCCGACCACGATCTCCAGACCCCTCAGCGCGCTGGTCGTGACAGGGTAAGCTTTAACGGAGGCCGACCGCCGCCAGGCGGCCCTGGTGCGTTGGGACGCCGGAAAACCCCGCCTCATCCTCGAAAAATGGGTGGAGCCCCCGCCGCAGCTGGCCATAAAAGTCTCTCCGTTGAGCTTCACACCGTGACCATCACCCTGCCCCAGGTCGCGGACGCCCAAAATTTCATCCACCTCAAAATGATTCCATCACGCCCTCCGTCCCCCGACAACCACCCCTCCTCTCACCCGTTTGGGGGATGTGCTTTCACCCGGTCGGGGGATGGACGGCAACAATTATTGAAGTAACATCCGCACACATGATGCCCGTCCCGAATAGCAAACGCCGGATTCCAAAAAGTGGATGGCACCACCTGAGCGTGCTGTTCCTACGCCAAACTCGCTGCATTTAAAAACCCGCACTTCAGACAAATCCCGCCCGCGAAGATCCCAATTCACCACCTTCCTCCACCCCGGTTTCGATGATTTTCAGAATCGGCAAAACCCGCGTGAGAACCACCCACCATTGGCCTATTCAATCATGAAAACCCTCGCTCATTCTCAGTCTGCCAAAAAACCGCCCTATCCTCTGCAAGGCCCGAATCACCCGTAAAACCCACATTCTAGAATCATGAAACCCAGCCTCCTCTCCTCCGCCCGTCTCTCCTTCCCGCTCGCCACCGCCATCGCCGCGCTGCATGCCGCGCCGTCCGCGCAAGCGACGCCCTACTCCTGGACAGGTCTCACCGCCGGCACTTGGAACACCGGCACCAACTGGTCGGGCAGCACGGTTCCATTGATCACGGATGACCTCACCATCCTCGGCCCGCTCAACGTGGCAGGCGCGCTCACCATCGACTTCGATGCGGACAATTCCGCAAAATCCCTGACTTTCAGCAACACCGCTGCGACCGCCATCACCAACACCACCAGCGGGGCGAACAAAACCCTGACCCTCGGCAGCGGTGGCATTGCTACGGGCGCCGGAGCAGTGCAAATCGGATCGACTACCGCCAACCAAGCGGTCAATATCACGCTGGCTGCCGCCCAGGCATGGAACATCGGTGCGGGCGGCATGACAGTCACCAATTCCATCGATGGAACAAGCACGGGAATCACCAAGACCGGCACCGGAAATCTGATCCTCAACTCTGGCACGGTCAGCAGCTTCACCGGCGGCCTGAATGTCAACAGCGGAACGCTGACACTCGATTACACCAACCTCGCCACCCCGACCAACCTTGTTGCCGCCACCAACGCGCTGCAGATCAACAATGGCGCACTCACCATCACCGGCAAGAACGTCGCCGCCGCCACCACTTCGCAGACGTTCGCGAGCACCTCGCTGGACGC
>JBIPMR010000263.1:0-5537 GCA_044369025.1 Luteolibacter sp. | reverse complement strand
CCTGTGTCGAACATCCCCGCGAGCCCGCTCATCTCACTTGCCGCATTTTCAGACGCCAATCTATCGATCCTGGGGACGGATCCCTTTCAAGCGGTGGGAAACTCGTGGTCGAGTCCCATGATCCCGCCAAGCTCAGCTTACGGACCGGTCAAAGAAGCGGTTGGCTGGTCGCTCGTGGCGCAGGATTTTTCCTGGCTGATCAACGACGCCCTGTTTGACCGCTACTGCCTCTCCGGAATCGCGCCGGACTTCACCATTGGGGGTGGCGGATACTCGGCGACCGGCAGTCTAACCGATACACTCGCCAAGTTCTTCTCCGCCGATCACGCCTCCGCGCAGGCCAGTCCTGTTCTGCGCCCGCATCTCCCGCCGGGCAGCACCGCCGCCGCCGTTACCGCGGAATTGGCGGCGAATGACGGCTATAAAAAAATGGCGGCCTACAGCCTGATAGACGGAGCCTTCAACGTGAATTCCACATCGGTCGCCGCATGGACCGCCTTGCTGCGGGCGAATCGCAATCTGGCGGTGGACTACGCCCAATCAGGCGGCTCGGATGGAGGTTCCGGCAGCCCGTTTCCATCCAGCGACTCACCCGTCAAACCCGCCGGCGCCAAACCGCAATGGGCCGGCTTCTCCCGCCTGAGCGACGCGCAAGTCAGCGCCCTCGCCACGAGGATCGTGGCTCAGGTAAAACTCCGCGGTCCCTTCATGAGCCTGTCGGATTTCATCAACCACAAAATGGGCACGGTCGATGCGGCCCAATCCTATACCGGTGCCCTGCAAGCGGCCCTCGATCTGGAAGCGGCGGGAGGCAGCGGAATCAATGCCGCATCCCGCGCTGCCGCCGGAGGCACCGCCCCGAGTTATTCCGCCAGCGCTTGCAATGGTCCTCCCGTCCTCGGTGCAGGCACCAAGGTCACCACCGGGATCCCCGGGGACATCACCCAGGCGGATCTGCTGCTCCCGCTCGCCCCTCGTCTGGCCGCGCGGTCCGACACCTTCCGCATCCGCGGCTATGGCGAGGCCCGCTCCAAGGACGGTATGCGGATTCTTGCCAAGGCCACCTGCGAGGCGGTGGTGCAGCGTTTCCCGGAATACCTGGATCCCGTCACGGATCCCGCTAACAATGAACCGTGGGATGAAGCCTCCGCTACCGGCACCACACTCAACCCTGCCAACCGGAAATTCGGCCGCCGTTTCAAAATCACCCAATTCCGCTGGTTGAGTCCGAATGAAATCTGATTCCCTGCCCCTGATGAAAACAGAACGCAACGCTGAAGCATGACGACCCTGCGACGTTTCCAGCTTCTTACCACCGTATGCGCCCTTCTGCTGGCGGCATTTCCTCCATGTTCGCGCGCCCAATCCATTGCCGAAAAGCACGCCGTGGAGTTCTGCGGTGTGGCCTGGGAGCCGCTCCCCATCACTGCGATCTTCTATCGGGATGGGGAAAACTACCTGCCGCTGGAGTTCTCTCCCGGCAGCCGCTCGCAGCTCTATCCCTTGAGAGCCCGGACCGCCCTGGAGCTGTTTGAAAAGGTCACGGACGCGGACGGAGCACCCACCTACAAACTGATAGGCAAGGCTCCCTGGGTCGCGGGAGCCCGGCGGATGCTGTTCCTCGTGGATCCGGTGCCGAACGCCACCGGATTGCCGCTCAGGCTGTTCGGGGTGAATGATGCGCTGGATGTCTTCCCGCCCGGCACGTTCCGCTTTTTCAATTTTTCCACGGCCGAGCTGCGGGTCAAGTTCGCCGGGCAAGCCACCAGATTGCCAGCGGGCGCGATGAGTCTGGTTAAATCCAACGTGGCGGAAAATGGCGGGTTCATTCCCTTTCTGATTGGCGATCCGCAAGGCGAGGTTGTGTTTGAAACCCGCCTGTTCAGCCAGCCGACCGGCCGGGACATGGTCTTCATCGGCGCCCCGGCCCAGCCGGGCGGACGGGTTTTGGTCAAAGTTCTCCCGCAGCTCATCGCGCCCGAGCCGCCCTAACCCTCAGGCCGTCAGCAGTCTTCAGCTCCGTGAAACACATCCGTGACCCCTTGCCCTCATCGCTTTGAAACCATGCGGGGCGACGGGCGGTGATCGGAGTCTGTCATTCACCCTGCCACCCCCCGCGCGCGATTCTCACTTCGCTCCATTTTTCAACTCAACGGCGGCAGCGTGGACCGGCTTGAGAACCACCGGCCCGAGAAGGCCGGATGGCTTGGGCTCGCCATGTTGATTGGCCAGCGTGTTGGTCACGTGGACCCTGATGGTGTTGGAGCCGGATTTGAGACTCGCGGTAATGTCCTGTTGATAGGGAGGCCACAAAATGGCAGCGGACTTCCGGCCGTTGATTTCGATGCGGGCGACATCATGCACCGTTCCCAAGTCAAGAATCCAACGGCGGTTAGAGGCAAGCGAATCCGCCGCAAGCTCCAGGGTTCGCGTGTAGGTGGCGGTGCCGGAATAGCCAGCCCGCAAGTCGGTCCACGAGCCCGGTGGTGCCGGGTGGTCTGTTCCGGGTTGGTCCGCAAAGGACAGTTGCCAACCCGCATCCACACGAACGGGGGCGGGAAGGGGAGCAAGACTGACATCCGCTTTGAAGATCTTATTTTGATAGGTGCCTTTCAGCGCGAATGTTCCGGTTTGGCCGGAGACCACACGGGCGATCAGTGCGCCACCGCCCGAGGCTTCGACCGCGGTCACCTCCAGAGGGGATTCGGTCAAATGCGGAGTGTGCGCAAGCGCCGGACCGTCATCCCGGAAAACGACCACCTTCAACTGGTGCGGAGTCAAGATCAGAGGCAGCACGGTTTCGTGTTGGCCACTGGTGAACACCGGGGCGGTCCTGCGGTTGCCGTTTTCCGGATCCCAGATTTCGGGGACCCGCGCGTCCTTGAAGCTTGCAGTCAGGTCGGCGCTTTCCTCCCCCTCGTTCATCAGGATATAGAGCGTGGTGTTCTTTCGCAGGCGTTTGAGAACGCGGATTTTCGCATTCCCTTTCGCAAGGGTAAGGGTCCGGGCCTTCGCCTGGTCGAGGAGGGGAATGAGTTCCGCGGTGCTTTTGGCAAACGCGGTCCACCCCGCCCCGCAGGCATGGGACTGTGCGCCGGGGGCCCTGCCGAAGAGCGACTGGAGCGAGGCCTGGAGTTCCGCATCCCGGCCGTTGAGTTCTTCTTCAGGCATCAGCTGGGTGGCGATCACGACCCCGCCATTTTTCACCATTTGTTCTAACGTGCTCAGAGCTTCCAGACTGAGCGTGTGCGCCCGCGGCAGAATGACGACCCGGTAAAGTTGCTCTCCGACTTGGATGCCGCCGTCCACCGGCTTGGCTTTGCAAGTCATGATGGGATTGTCGTTGAGCGAAGTCTCATCCAGCAGGTCGAATGAGATCTGCGTGTCTTCCAGCAGATGATAGGCCTCGTCAAAGGCCGGGTTCATCAGGCGTCCGTCGAGATTCATTTCGTCCGCGTAAAGCGTGCTTGCCGGATTGAGCAGCGCCACCTCCGCAACGGCCTTCCCGAGATTGGCTTCCTGCAGGCGCCCGTTCCAAAGGTTGATCTGCTTCTGTGCAAACCACCACGGGTTGGACGGATCAAACGGCGGAGCATAGCCGACCGCATCGGGATTGGTCCAATAGGCATGGTAGGAAGCCCGGTTACAACCGCGCACCATGAGGTATCCGTTCACATAGCGGACGATATCGGGCGTCACGCCCCAGCCATAACCGCCGAAAACCTCGTAGAGAACGTGCTGGTTTCCCATCTGATGGGCGGAGCTGGTCGCCCAGCGGGAGATCAGAGTCCGCTTGCCGGGAAGAATCTGGCCATAGATCGCGTCCACTCCGGGAGCACTGGACCACTGGTTCATCTGAAGGGCGTTGCCGGCGCCGAACGCGCCGTATGGAGGCGAACTGTCGCAGATGGGATTGGTCATGAAGTCGAGGCCGTTGCGCTTGCACCATTCACCCTGAAGGCGGGCAAAGGGATCGGCCCAGCCTTCGATCACTTGCTGGAAATAGTGCGACCGAAGTTGGCGTCCCTCGCGACCCAGATCGCTGACAACGGCCGACAGGATCGGTGCGAGTTCCTTGCCGGAGGCGGTGATCTTGTTGGCAAAAGATTCACTCCAAACTAGGAATCCGCCGCCCGCGACACTGTGGGGTTCGTCACTCCAGAAGCCTTTGAAAGGGGAACCGATGGCCCAGGGATAGCGGCGGACGATTTCTCCGTATGTGATTTGAAGATGCCGCTTGATGCTGTCCGGATTGAAAAGATCCGGATAGTTGAAAGGCATTTTGGTGTCATGCCGCTTCATGAAATAGTCGATGGCCCACTCGCCGGCGGGGGCCTGCCACGGTGCTCCGGATTTAAACTGTGCGCTGAGATCCAAAATACCCTCGCCTTGCAGTTTTCCGCCGACAAGGGGCACTGCCGCCACGGAAAACACCTCTTCGATGGAGGCGGAGGGTCCCCAGAAACGCCTCTGGGCGTCGGTTTCACAAAGATCCTCGAAGAGCACGTCGTCCCCGTGGGAGAGAACCCTGAAGTTGTCATAATGCCCTCTGCACGGATGCGGCAGATTGAAGCCGATTGTTCCCTTGGTGTAAGTGTCATCCATCGTCACATCCACCGACTTCCCGTTGATCAAGGTTTCGAACCGGTTGCCGAGGATTCGGGTTTCGATATGATACGGCTTTTCTTCCAATGCGAACGGCAGACGCACGGTCGGCAATGACCTGATGGCCTTGCCATCCTTGAGGATGCTTTTCTTCAGCGCGGGAACACCCATTCCCAGGTCGCTGTTATCCGTCAAAGACCAGGAGTATCCGCTGAGTGTCTTCTTGTCGCCGCGAAAGATCCACTCCGTATTGACATAGGAACCTGGAACCAGCGGGTTGCCGGACCAGCTCTTCGGAGTGAGATCCAGGGTGTATTTGTAATCGATCCAGTTTTCCCCAGAGTTCCCGATGAACGCTCCCGTGGAACGCGCGGTCATCTCCCCGCCATGGTGGTTGATCACCGAAGGAAGACTGTGAAAACCGGGGAATTCCTGACGGAGATTCACCACTCTGCCGCCGCTTACGGGTGTCTGGACGTGCAGGAGCTTGAGCGCGCGCAAGTCCGGCCGTGGCTCCAGTGCCAAGCCATCATGGATTTTACCGCCGGGAACCACCAGGGTGGCACCGTGCCCGGTTGGAATATGTTGGTCATTGGTGATCCAGATCGACATTCCCAGTTCAGCCGCTGTGCGAAGAACCACTTCAAAAAGAACATAAAACTCCTCCGTGTAGTATTTCGGGGTGGATCCGAGTGGGAACATCATGATGCCGCGAAATCCCGCCGCGTGCATTTGAGTCATCTGATCCCGGATCACTTCCGGCGTCATGGGCGTCTGATGCCAGAACCACAGGATGCCCGGCATGCTGGCCGCGGGAGGGGTGGAAAATTCCTCCGGATTGAGCGGCCGGTCCGCGAGCGACCCGCTCCACGCCGGTGAGGAAAAAAGAACCGCCGACAGAAGGGCGCTCCATGTCAAATGATGATAGTTCA
>JBIPMR010000261.1:0-5540 GCA_044369025.1 Luteolibacter sp. | reverse complement strand
ATTGAATGGCACAGAATCCGCTGAATCAGGCTACCGGCGCAGGTGCTGTTCCGGACGAAAATCCTGTTGGAGGATGCGTTCGAGGAGCTTTGCCTCGGCATCGCCACCGAGCATGGCAAAACCCTGTCAGAAGCCCGCGGCGACCTCCGCCGCGGCATCGAGGTCGTCGAATACGCCTGCGGCATCCCCAGCCTGCTGATGGGCGAGAGCTTGGAAAACATCGCCCGCGGCATCGATTGCCACACCGACCGCCACCCCCTCGGCGTGGTCGCCGGCATCTGCCCGTTCAACTTCCCCGCCCTCGTCCCGATGTGGATGTGGCCGATCGCAATCGCCTGCGGCAATACTTTCCTGCTCAAGCCGAGCGAAAAAGTCCCGCTCACCATGCAGCGGATCGTCGCGCTGCTGGAAAAAGCCGGCCTTCCTCCGGGCGTGATCAACATCGTGCACGGCGGCCGCGAATGCGTGGACGCCATCCTCGAACATCCGGACGTCAAGGCCGTCAGTTTCGTCGGATCCACCCCGGTGGCGCGCGAGATCCACCGCAAGGGCACCCTCCACGGCAAGCGCGTGCAAGCCGCGGGCGGCGCGAAAAACTTCATCGTCCTGATGCCCGACGCCGATGTGGAGCGCACCGTGGAAGCCGTGAAAGACGGCGCCTTCGGCTGCGCCGGCGAACGCTGCATGGCCGGATCCACCGCCGTCGCCGTGGGTGAGGCCGGCGAGAAACTGCTGCCAGCCCTCGCCGACTTGGTGAAAACCCTGAAAACGGGGCCCACGGATGTCAGGGAAAACCAACCGGACATGGGCGCGGTGATTTCCGCCGAACACAAATCCCGCGTTTCCGGCCTGATCGACGCCGGCCAACGCGGCGGTGCCAAAATCCTGACGGACGGCCGCAAGCTCCAAGTGGACGAGGCCCCCAAAGGATTTTTCTTGGGCCCGACGCTGATCGACCATGTCGAGCCGGGCAATCCGCTGATGGACACCGAAGTTTTCGGCCCCGTGCTCGCCGTGATGCGCGCGAACAATCTCGATGACGCGATCGCCTTGGCGAACCAACAGGCGTTCGGCAACGGCGCGGCGATCTTCACCAGCTCCGGCAAAGCCGCCCGTGAATTCCGCCGCCGGGTGAGCGCGGGAATGGTGGGCATCAACGTCGGCGTCCCCGCCCCGCTCGCCTACTTCCCGTTCAGCGGCTGGAACGATTCGTTTTTCGGCGACCTCCACATCCAGGGCAAGGAGGGCGTCGAATTCTACACCCAGCGCAAAACCACCACCACCCGCTGGTTCGGCTTCGGCGACGGGGAAATCTGGGCGAAATAACAGATCATGAGCCTGCTCATCAAAAACGGAACCATCGTCACCGCCGACGCACAATTCACCGGCGACATCTTCTGCCGCGACGGCGTAATCGCGGAAATCGGCCCCAACCTAACCGCCCCGGCGGACAGCGAGACCATCGACGCCACCGGCAAACTGGTTTTCCCCGGCTTCATCGATCCGCACGTGCATATCTATCTGCCATTCATGGGCACCTTCTCAAAGGACGATTACGCCACCGGCAGCAAGGCCGCGCTGATGGGCGGCACGACCACGCTGATCGAAATGTGCTGCCCCGCCCGCAGCGATGACCCGCGCGAGGCCATCAAGCTTTGGAAGAGCAAGGCGGCCGGGATTTCCTCCTGCGACTACACCTTTCACATGGGCGTCACCCGCTTCGACGAGGGCACCGCGGACGCCCTCAGGCAGATCGTAACCGAAGAAGGCATCACTTCATTCAAGGTCTTCCTCGCCTACAAGGGTGCTCTTGGAATCGAGGACACCGAGCTCTATCAAACTCTATCACTTGCCAGCGAACTCGGCGTGGTGGTGACCGCGCACTGTGAAAACGCGGACCTCGTTGCAGAAACCCAGAAAAAACTCGTCGCGGAAGGCAAGACCGGCCCCGAGTGGCACGAACCGTCGCGCCCGGTCGCCGTGGAAGCCGAAGGCTGCCACCATTTGATGACCTTCGCGGAAATGACAGGCGCTGAGGTTTACGTCGTTCACACCAGTTGCATCCCGGCGGTGGAGGCGATCACCGCGGCGAGAAAACGCGGCGTGAAAGTTTCTATCGAAACGGTCGCCCCATATCTGGCCCTGGATAACAGCCATGCCGAACTCCCCGATTTCGAAGGAGCGAAGTATGTGATGAGCCCGCCGCTCCGTTCGAAGGAGCACCAGGATTTCCTGTGGAAATGCCTCGCGGATGGGACCATCGACACCGTTGGAACCGACCACGCGCCGTTCGATTTCGCCACCCAGAAACACATGGGGCATCCCGATCCTGACAAGTGCGTGGACGCCACCCTCCAGCCGACCGGGAAAGCGGGAAACTTCACCCTCATTCCTAACGGTATCCCGAGCGTCGAGGAGCGTGTTAAACTGCTCTACACTGAAGGCGTCTGCAAAGGGCGCATCGATTTGCAAACACTCGTCCGCGTCGCCAGCACGCGCGCCGCGGAGGTTTTCGGACTCTATCCGCGCAAGGGCGCCATCGCCGTGGGCAGCGACGCGGATCTGGTCATTTGGGATCCGGACTGGAGTGGGAAAATTTCCGCGAGCACCCACTCGATGGCCACCGACTATTCCGCCTTCGAAGGCCGCGAAATCACCGGCCGCGCGGAGCTGGTAACCGTTCGGGAAAAGATCATGGTGCGAAAAGGGGAATGGGTCGGCGAAACCGGCCATGGCATCTTCCTGGACCGCCGCCCTCGTGTTTAGAATCCCGCCCGTCTCCATCCGCCGCTAGCCCGAGTTAATCATGGCCACTCTACCGCCCTACGACCACACGCCTCTCCCTTACGATGGACCTTCGCCCGGGGAAGTGCTCGCGATGCGCAGGGATTTCGTCAATCCGGCGATTTTCCACTATTACAAGAAGCCGATCATGATCGTGGAGGGAAAAGGCCAATACCTGTTTGATGAAACCGGCCGCCGCTACCTCGATGGCTTCGGCGGCATCGTCACGGTGAGTGTCGGCCACTGTCACCCCGAGGTGGTGAAGGCGGCGAACCGGCAGAACGAAACCATCCAGCACACCACCACGATCTATCTGAATCCCGGCATCGCCCTTTACGCGAAGGAACTCGCCGCGAAGATGCCGGGCAATCTGAAAGTCTGTTATTTCGTCAACTCCGGCTCCGAGGCCAACGACCTTGCCGTGCTGATGGCCCGCGCCCACACGCAGAACTATGATCTCATCGCGCTGCGCAACGCCTACCATGGCGGCAGCCCGGGAACCATGGCGCTCACCTCACACCATACTTGGAAATTCAATGTCCCACACTCGTTCGGCGTGCAACATGCGCGCATGCCCGATCCCTATCGGGGGCCTTACGGCATGGAGGATCCGGATGCTGGAAAAAATTACGCGGCGGATATCGGCGAAGTCATCCAGTTCGGCACCTCGGGTAGAATCGCCGCCTTCATTGCGGAATCCATCCAAGGCGTCGGCGGCTCGGTGGTGTTTCCCGATGGCTATCTGCAACACGCCTACCAACACGCCCGCGCCGCCGGAGGACTCTGCATCGCCGACGAAGTGCAGGCGGGCTTCGGCCGCACCGGCAGCCATTTCTGGGGCTTCGAAACGCAGGGCGTGATGCCGGACATCGTCACCATGGCCAAGGGAATCGGCAACGGTTGCCCGCTGGCCGCCGTGGTGACCACTCCGGAAATCGCCCAATCGCTTGCGAGCCGCATCCATTTCAACACCTTCGGCGGCAACCCGGTGAGCTGCGCCCAAGGGCGTGCCGTGCTGCGGGTCATCGAAAACGAAGGGCTTCAGGAAAACTCGCTCAGGGTCGGCGCGCATCTCACGAACGGCTTCCACAAGCTCGCGGAGAAACATTCGATCATCGGCCAGGTGCGTGGCCTCGGCTTGATGCTCGGCGTGGAACTCGTCAAAGACCGCGCGACCAAGGAGCCCGCGCAAGAGGCGTGCGCGGAGGTTTTCGAGCGCTGCAAGGACCTCGGCCTGCTGATCGGCAAGGGCGGTCTCCGGGGCAACACCCTGCGCATCAAGCCGCCGATGTGCATTCACCAAGACGACGCGGATTTCATGTTAGATGTGATCGATGAGGCACTCGCCGGGCTTTGATCGCAACATCCCGTCTGGGTGGGCCGCCTGAGCCGGAAATGGGATTTCGCGGTGGCCGCCTGAAAATGTTGTCCGCTTTTCGCTGCCAACGGTGTCTTATCTGCAACGACGATGGACGATACCAAGGCACTTCTCCGCGAATACGCCCAAACCCGGTCGGAGACCGCGTTCCGCGCGTTGGTCACCGCGCATGCGCCGGTCATCTATGGCACCGCGCTGCGAAAACTCGGAGGCGACCGCGCGGCGGCCCAGGACGTGACCCAGGAAGTTTTCACGCTACTCGCACGCAAGGCGGGCAAGCTGGAATCCGTCGTCATTGGCGGATGGCTCTACCGCCAAACTTGCCGCCGGGCCGCGAACCACATTCGCTCGGAATCCCGGCGCAGGAGCCGTGAAAAAGCCGCCGGGCAGGCATTTGCCATTTCCCCTGCTTCGCAACCAGCCATCCCGCCGCTTCTGGTGGAGGCACTGGATGACGCCCTGCTAACGCTATCTGCGAGAGATCGGGACGCCCTGGTCCTGAGATTCTTCGAAGCCAAGGGGTTTCGATTGTTGGGAGACGAACTGGGTCTCAGCGAAGAGGCCGCCCGGAAGCGCGTGAACCGGGCGTTGGACCGACTCGGAGCACACCTCAAGCGCAGAGGACTTGCGGTCGGATCGGCATCGCTCGCCTCTGCGATGCAGAGCTTCGCGGCTGCACCTGTTCCCGCGACCGTGATCTCTCAAGTTTGCAACCATGCCTGGCTCGCCGGAACCGGTCACGGCCAGACTTCGATCATCACTCTGTTCAAGCCCGCCCTCGCGGGAATCACCCTAACTTCCATCGCCGCCGGCTCCACGCTGGCACTGCGCGCACCTGTCGATGCTGGCCGGACACTGCATGCATCCCGCGAGCCTCAGTCTTCTCAAAACCAGCGGCCTCCAATACCAGCTCGCCCGCAGCCGACCGAAGCAACGCTCGAACAAATCATCGCGGAAATCAAAAGGATCAAATCCGGGCCTTGCAATGTCCTGACCACGCTGCGCCTCAGAGTGGCTCTGGCGAAGATCCGCATCGATCAAATCCCGGAGTTCGTCACCCTGGCCGACCAACGGCTGAATCCGGCCGAACGCGGAGATCTCTATCAGCCACTGCTCGAACTTTGGTGGAATCAGGAGCCGGACGCGGCGATGACCTTTATCCTCGTTGAACATATCGACGCGCGAATCATGCAACCCGGCAGCACCTACCTGATTGGCGAGTATTTTCGCCGCTGGGCGGAACGGGATCACCACGCCAGCCTCGCTTGGCTGCTGCGACACTGGGACCATGAGATCCTCCTAACGAATCATTCCGGGGGCGCTTTCCGGAACTTCCTCTCCATGTGGGTGACCGGAAAGGCGTTTTCCCAAGGCGACG
>JBIPMR010000262.1:0-5540 GCA_044369025.1 Luteolibacter sp. | reverse complement strand
GAATTGGTGTCCCCGCTCGGGATCGCGGTTTTCGGCAATGTGGTGATTGTTTCCCAGCCGCCGCATCTTCTGAAGCTCACCGACGTCAACCGCGATTTGAAATTTGATCCGGACGACGGAGATACCCGCGAAGTGCTGCTTACCGGCTTCAACGGCAGAAATCACGACCACTCGTTGCATTCACTCACCGCCGGACCGGACGGGAAGTGGTATTTCAACCAGGGAAACACCTGCGGGGTCTTCACTGATAAGTCGGGGAAAACGTTCCGGATCGGCAGCCATTACTACAAGAGTGGTGGCGGCGAGTGGCCGGTTGACACGAAGGCCATTTCCGGCGAGGCGAGCGATGATGGCTTTGTGTATGTCGGCGGATTCACCATTCGAATGAATCCGGATGCGAGTCGCGCCGAGTGCATCGGGCACGGATACCGCAATTCTTACGAGCAGACGATCACCTCACGGGGGCATGTGTTTCAAAACGACAATGACGATCCGCCGGCCTGCCGAACCAGTCATGTCATCGAATACGGCAACGCGGGCTATTTCTCGAATGACGGTAGCCGCTTCTGGAATGCCGATCGACGTCCTGGCCAGGACACGCCGGTCTCGCATTGGCGCCAGCAGGATCCCGGCAGCATGCCGGCGGGAGATGTCTACGGCGGCGGTTCTCCCACGGGCATCGCCTATTATGAGAATGGCGCACTCGGAGAAAAATATATCGGCACCCTGTTATCCTGCGAGGCGGCCCGTAACGTCATTTTCAGCTATCAGCCGTCTCCTGACGGGGCGGGTTTCGGACTCCAGCGCACGGATTTTGTCACCACCAATCCCGAGAAGGCATTCGTCGGGGCCGACTTCACCGGCGGCGGTAACAGCCGTGCTGCTGATAGCGATCGTGATGCCAACCGATTCAACTTCCGCCCGTCCGATATCTGCGTCGGGCCGGATGGGGCGCTGTATGTAAGCGACTGGACCGATCCACGGGTAGGAGGCCACGACACCCGGGATGACGCCGCTTCCGGGGTGATCTATCGAATCGCGCCGAAGGGCTTCAAGCCGATCATTCCCAAGTTGGATCTCAACACGATCCAAGGTGCCGTGCTTGCCTTGAAGTCGCCTGCGGTGAACGTCCGCTCTCTGGGTTTTGAGAAGCTCAAATCCTCGGGTCCGGCCGCTTTCAACTTTGTGGCCCAAGTCATGAAGGATTCCAACCCGTATGTGGCATCCCGCGCGATCTGGCTGCTGCCGTATCTCGGTGAAAAAGGGAAAGCGCTGCTGGATTCCATCCTCTCCCACAAGGATCCAAGCCAGCGTCTCACGGCATTTCGCGCGATTCGGCGGACGGACGGACAAATCGACGATTTGCCCTATGCTCTCAAACTCTCGACCGACCCCGCCCCCGAGATCCGGGCCGAGGCGGCCAGCGCGATGCGCTATCGAAAATTCGCAGAGGCCCGTGACGTGCTCATCAATGTGGCGAAAGGCTATGACGGAAGAGACCGCTCCTACTTGGAAATTCTCGGCGTCGGCGCCGGGCACCACACCGACGAACTGTGGCAGGCCCTTGTCGAAACCATGAAACCCGGGGCACCCGCCGCATGGTCCGATACTTTTGCCCGCCTTACCTGGCGCCTGAAGCCGGAAGCCGCCATCCCGGCCCTCAAAGCACGCGCCTTGGCTGATCGGCTCAGTGCGGACCAACGCCAATTCGCCGTCGATTCCATCGCCTTCATCAAATCCCGCAACGCCGCGAATGCCCTGATGGAACTTGCCGCCGAGGCTCCCTCCCTCAAGGAGAAGGTGGTATGGTGGCTGACCAATCGCAGCGAAGGAGAATGGGCTGAATTCAATTTAAAGCCCGAACTCGAAAAGCGTGGCATCATTGAAAAATCCGTCGCCCTGATTGAAATGACGGTTCCCGCGAAGCCTGAGAGCCTTAAATTCACCGTTGCTGACGTGCTTGCCCTCAAAGGCGATGCGGCAAAGGGGAAACTCGCGGCCGGCCGCTGCATCATGTGCCATAAAATCGACGCCGCCGGACCCGATTATGGCCCCGAACTCAAAGGTTTTGCCAGCCGCCAGCCTCCCGAAGTCATTGCCAAATCCCTCATCGATCCCTCGGCTGATATTGCCCATGGCTTTGAAGGCACCGCCATCCAACTCAAGGACGGCAAATGGATCGACGGGCAGATCATTGCTGATGGCGATCCGATCGTAATCCGTTCCACCGGTGGATTTACGCAGAAGGTCCCCAAAAACCAAGTGGGCGGCCGCAAGCCTCTCGACCGCTCGCTCATGCTCGGAGCCGACCAGCTGGGACTCGGCGCCCAGGACATCGCCGACATCATCGAGTGGATGAAAACTTACTGAGCCAGCTCCGTCGGCGGCAGATTTTTGTGTGAACCGTCGCACAAAGGCGGATTGGCCGTGTGTTTGCACTGGCACCACCACACCGTTTTCTTTTCCGCCACCTCGTATTTCACCGGTTGCAACCCGGTGCCTTTGTGCGAACCGTCGCAAAAAGGTGGATGGCCGGAGCGGCCACAAGAACACCACCAATGCACGCCGGCCTCCACTTCAAGTGCCAGCGGCTTGGTATCACAAATCAATGGTTTTTCACTCATCGGCAACGAGTCATCCACAACGGCCGCCTCAGCGCGAGGCGGAAACCCGCAAAACCTCATTATTTTGCGCGGCCGACACCATCAGCGCGTCCGCTTCGGTTTTCGGAACGCTGAGCGAGGCGCTTTTATCCAGTTTCGGATACCGTTGCGAAGGCACCTCGTTCAGGAACGTCGCCCCGAGCCATCCTGCGAGAACGACCGAAGAACCACTCACAAATTTGCGGATGTTCATCAAATGATACGGGAATGTTTACTATTCCCGCGGGGTCAGGATTGTTTTGATTCGGTGGAAAAAGCAACCCCAAATATTCCACTTTCGGCACCGTGCGTTCAAAAGGGGATTGTCGTCACCGGTCCCTGTCCCTAGATTTCCGCCCACGGGAGTTCCGCCGCCTCGGGCCGCCCTTCCGCCAGTTAGAAACTTTCCAATCCCATGGGCATCTTCAGCAAACCCCGCCTGCGCAGTATCGACCGACGTGAAGACATGCCCGAAGGCCTCTGGGTAAAATGCCCGGATTGCGGCGCATTGATTCACGTGCTCGAGCTCAAGCAGAACCTCCAGGTTTGCACCCACTGCAACCACCACTTTCTGATGGACTCCCGCGAGCGCATTGAGATGTTAGGCGATCCGGGATCCTTCCAGGAAACCGAGAAGGACCTCATTTCCGCCAATCCGCTCGGCTTCGCCGGTTACGCCGAAAAAACCGCCAGCCTGCGCGCAAAAACCGGTCTCGACGACGCCGTCGTCTGCGGTCGCCTGACGATCCACCACCACCCGGCGATGATCGCCGTCATGGATTTCAAGTTTTTCGCCGGTTCGATGGGTTCCGTCGTGGGCGAGAAAATCACCCGCGCCATCGAAATGGCGAGCGCTGAAAAGCGCGGTGTCATCATCGTTTCCGCCTCATCAGGCGCGCGCATGCAGGAAGGCATGCTCTCGCTGATGCAGATGGCGAAAACCTGCGGCGCCCTCGCCCGTCTCTCCGAAGCGAAACTTCCCTACATCTCGGTGCTCACCCATCCGACCACCGGCGGCGTCACCGCCTCGTTCGCCACCATCGGCGATATCAACCTGGCCGAGCCCAAATGCATGATCGGCTTCGCCGGCCCGCGGGTGGTCAAGGAAACCACCCATCAGAATCTCCCTCCCGGTTTCCAAACCGCCGAGTTCATGATGGAGCACGGCCTCATCGACGCCATCGTCCCGCGCGGCAAACTGCGGGACAAACTCGGCAGCCTGCTTTCTTACATGATGCCGGCGTGATTCCGATAGCGGTTAGTTGCGCGGCGCTTTCCGCAGTTTACCGCAGTTTCCGAAATAGTGGGTAGAGCCGACCTTGATATCGGGGTTGGCGATTTCCGCCGACTCCAGTGCCTCGCAGCCGTAGAAGGCATTTATCCCAAGTTTTGTGGCGGGATTGGGAATCCGGATCGTCTTGAGATTGGTGCAATCCGCGAACGCGGACTCACCCACTTTTACCAACTTTACGGGCAATTCCAACGATTCCAACGCCCGGCAATCCGTAAACCCGAACTCCCCGATGGAAATCACGTCGTCCGGGAACTCGATTTTTGACAACACCTCGCATCCGTAAAACGCATAGGGCTCGATCCGCGTGGTGGCCGCCGAGAGCTGGCATGACCGGAGCGCCGCGCAATTTTGGAAAGCGCCATGAGGCACGATGTCCACCTGCGAGGGAATTTGGACCGTCTCCAGCGCGATGCAATCTTGAAAAGCCCATTTGCCGAGCTGTGCGATCGAGTCTGGTAGATGGATCGTCTTCAGAGACACACAGCCGCTGAATGCAAACTCTCCAAGGTTCTGCAGCGAACGCCCGAGCTGGATCGAACGGAGATTCCTGCAGCGGACAAAAGCGCCCGAATCAAGGGTTACCACCGTGTCGGGGAGCACAACGGACTCAACGGATTCGTTCTCCGCGAATCCACAGATTTCGATGACGGCAAACCGGCGTGGAATCGATTGGATCGAGGTGAAACGGCTGAAATTTCCGCCCAACCAGCCGGTCACCGGATAGTGATAAATCTGACTGGAAGGGATCACCACGTGCCGGTCGGATCCGGTATAACGGGTCAGTCTCCAACCCTCGCCGGTGAAAGCCCAAGTAAATGAGCGATCCAAGGTGTGGGCGGGTTCATCTCGAAACGAGAAGAAAATCACCAAGCTGATAGCGGCGATGGCACCCACGATCACCAGAGAAAGCCGCTTGAATCGGAGGGAAGCGTGCATCGTGCCGGTTCGTTTTGTTCACCCTTCCCCCGGAGGCGTCACCACCACCACGCGTTCCACGCCGCGTTTGGAAAACTCCTCCCAGTAGCGTTTTTCCCACGAAACGGTGCGGGCGCGGCGGTCTTCCTCGCTGAGTTTTTCCCATTCGGCCATGCCGATGGCCCGCGCGAGGTCGCGGTCCGCCATGCGAACGGCGAGCTCGTCCCAGAAACTCTCGTTGCGGAACTCGTCGTAACATTCGTGATAGAACAGCCGCTCCTCCATCTCCTGTTTCACGCGGAAACGTTGGCTTTCCTCATCGAATTCAATCCAGTCGCCCAGGCCCGAATGCCCGGCTTTTTCCAGAATCTTGCTCTCCAGGTCCTCGAACGCCGACACCTGATCATTC
This sequence comes from Luteolibacter sp., assembly GCA_044369025.1. Lineage (GTDB taxonomy): Bacteria > Verrucomicrobiota > Verrucomicrobiia > Verrucomicrobiales > Akkermansiaceae > Luteolibacter. Next base: position 280 of record JBIPMR010000262.1, on the reverse strand, counting down.
GCGGATTCCTTTTGATTCCACGAGGCGACATTGGCGGCCAAACTGACCATTTCCACCAGCGTCGCAAGTTCCTGATCTGATAAGCGCAAATGCATTCCTGCGGTGAACAAACCACCCCGGCGGCCCGCCCGCAAGCTCGCAACACGCACCCTCGGTCACAATCGTGGCCGCCTCGCGCAGCTCGGCCCTGGAAAGGGTCGGGAGCAATGCCCTACCCCGCATCCCAAACGGATTCCTCGCCATGCCGCGCCCGGCGCCGCGCCCCGTATTTTGCATTCCG
>JBIPMR010000010.1:0-17525 GCA_044369025.1 Luteolibacter sp. | reverse complement strand
TTCACCGCATCCCCCAGCTCCGCGAAGGTTTGTTCGTGACCTCCGGGAATGAACAGCGGGTCGTAGCCGAAGCCGAGTTTGCCCTTGAGCGCATCGACGATGCTGCCCTCGACGGTGCCGCTGAAATTCGCCTGCTCGCGGCCGCTCCGGGCGAGCACCATGGTGCAGCGGAAGCGCGCACGGCGATCGGCCTTGCCCGCCATTTCAGCGAGCAGGCGCGTGTTGTTTTTCGCGTGGTTGCCCTCTTCGCCGCCGAAGCTGGACGACCAAACGCCCGGCGCGCCATCCAGCGCATCCACCTCCAGCCCGGAATCGTCGGAAAGCACCCAGCCCTCGACCACCTGGCTGATGCCTTCCGCTTTGAGCCGGGCGTTTTCCAGAAAGGTCGTCCCGGTTTCCTCGATCGCGGGGAAATCAGGAAACGCCGTTGCGTCCAACACTTCGAAGCGATCACCGATCATCGCCCGGATTTCCGCGGTTTTATGGGCGTTGCGGGTGGCGAGGATCAGGCGGGGAGGAATTTGCATGGGAACTCGCTAAGAAAAATGCGGGCTCATGGCGAATTTTTTTGAATAATTCGGCCGCTCGTTACGCTTATAGGCATGATGAAAGCAATCACCTGGCTCGCCTCTGTCACCGTGGGCGTCGCCGCCCTCACCTCCACCGCCTTCGCCAACACGCCGGCCGGCTGGACCACCGATCTCGAAAAGGCTTTTGAAAAGGCCAAGGCGGAGAAGAAGTCCGTGCTCGTCGAATTTACCGGTTCCGATTGGTGCCCGCCGTGCATCGCGATGCGCAAAAACGTTTTCACCAAAAAGGAATTCGTCGATGAGGCGTCGAAAAAGTTCGTGCTCGTGGAACTGGATTTCCCGAATGGCGACAAGGCCGTGAAGGAGAAAAACCAGCCCTACGCCGAGAAATACAACATCGAAGGATTTCCGACGGTGATTCTGTTCACTCCGGAAGGAAAAGAATTCACCCGCTTCTTCGCTTCGGAATTCCCGAAAACCGACCAGTTCCTCAAGCATCTCGAAGCCTCGCTTGAGAAAAAGGAACTCGATTGATCCACCGCTCTCCCAACCATCACCCCGCCCGGCCCGCGCCGCGGCGGGGATTTTTTAATCCCACACACATCCATGAAAACACTGCTCAAATCCCTCGCCCTGATCATCGCCTCATCCTCCCTCGCCCTCGCCGGCAGCAAGGGTTGGGAAACCAACTGGGAGGCCGCCAAGGCGAAATCCAAGGCCGAGAACAAGCCGATCCTGATCAACCTCACCGGTTCGGATTGGTGCGGATGGTGCATCAAGCTGGAAAAGGAAGTGTTTTCCAGCAAGGAATTCCAAGAGTTCGCCGCCGCGAATGTGGTGCTCTTCGAAGCGGATTTCCCGAAGAAAAAAGCCGTGCCCGCCGAGTTGAAGGCGCAGAACGAGATTCTCAAAAAGGAATACCTCGCCAGCGGCTACCCGACGGTTTACCTGCTGGATTCCGAGGGCAAGAAGCTCTCCACAGACATCGGTGAACTCAAAGGCGGCATCCCGGAATACATCAAGACCATCACCGACTTGATCACGAAAAAGTGATCCCAATCCGACCCCGCCGGATGGCCGGGATCGGCGGGTGCCCCAAGCGCCAACAAGAAAAAGGCCGGAAGCGGTGGGGAGTTCTTCCCGTCCGGTTCCGGCCTGAGTGTGTGGTTTAAAATCCCCTCAAAAGAAGGGACCCACGGGACCGAAGCCCCCGGCATCGATCCGCGGCTGAACTCTACTTCGTCAAACTCCACGAAAAGTGTGCGGGCGAGGCGCCGTCAGCCCCCCGGCCTCGATGGTCGCGCTGCTGCCGACGTTCGGCCCCGTTTCCACCATCGTGCGGGCGGGTAATTGGGATCTCATGCTGGCGTTGTTGGAGGATGCCGGCTGTGAGGTTTTTTGCGGCGACGAAGCCGGATTTGAAGGAGATCCCCGGCCGCGCCAGAAATGGGTCAAGCGGGGGTCGCGTTTGACCCAGGCCTATCAGGGAAGCCATGTCCGGCAGAACATCATCGGCGCGGCCAATCCGATCGAGCGCCTCTGGCGACACCTCAAGGGGCATTGCCTAGCAGGCTATTTCACCAAACAGAGCAACGAGCTCAGCGACAAGCTTGTGGACTCGATCCGGGACCTGATGGACCGGCCGCAAACCATACGTTCCGTCCGTAGAACGCATTCCGAATAGCGGAAATTACTTTTGCCAAAGGGTCTAAAGATCCGGGCTGACGCCAGCGGCTAATTTCACGCTGTCCCTCCGGGAACGGAGAAAATGCGAAAGCGGCCTTGGTTAGGCGCCATTCGTCCACGCTCCCGAGGGAAGAGCATCTATCCGGCGATCCGGAGCGTCACCTGAAAGCGGGTGTCCACCGATCCTTCGCCTTCCCAGTCGCGCCAGTGCTTGAGGCACACGGAATTCTCACCGGGGGCTTTGGCGACGAGGTGGATCCGGAATTTCCCGGCAGCGCCGGGCAGGGAACGGGCGGACGGGCCGCTGGCGGCCGGATGGGTCTGCGCGAGGCACTCGCCGAGACTCTCGATGTCCCACAGGTAACCGGTCGCCGCGTTTTCCTTGAGCTCGATGGTGACCTCATCGCCCACCCGCAGCGGCAGGACTTTGCCGGAATCGCTCTCGGTGATATGGATGGCGGACATGGGAGTGGAGGATGTCCTGCGGGCCACGGGCCGCGCTGCCGGTGGCCCGCAGGGGGATGGGTCACCACAGATAGATCTCGTGGATCATGCCGTCGGCTTCCTCCCGGCAATCGATGTTGCGCCCGGTCTGGAGTGCTTGACTCGCGAGGAGGTTGAGCGCGGTGACCCCGCTGTCGGTGGTGTTGGCCAATTTACGCCAACCGACTCCGGCGATGGAGATCCACGAGTTGCGTATTTCGTTTTTGCACCAGAGTGCGGTGATCTTCTGGTTGCGCCGCCACAGGGAGGCGGTGACGGATTCGTCCACGGCTTCGGTTTGGGGGTCGACCGGCTCGGGCGGCGACCATTGCGGACCGTTCGATGCGAAGACGGCGCGGGATTCCTGCGGCAGGGCGGGACGCAAATCAGCGCTCGCGGGTTTTTTCGGTTCTTTGTTTTTGGTAATGGCCATGGGAGTGGTGGGTTGATGGTAGTGGTGGGGAATTTTTCAAATTTCCGGCGGCCCGGGAGGGTGGGATCCCGCGGGCGCGCCGGGCGTTTTCGTGGGCTAGCCGGTGATGGGCACGCGCAGCCAAATCTGTTTGCGCAGGCCGTGGCCGCAGTCGATCTCGATGAGGCGTTGTGCGATCAAGGTGGCCTGGCTGCCTCGGATGGCATAGCCGACCTCGGTGCTGTTCGGCACGATGAGATAGCCCAATGGCGTGGAGCCGCGGAGGGCGAAGGCCGCAAGCTGCCTGGCAAACGCCTCGCCGAGTGCCTGCTCGATCTCGTCGGGATCGGCCACCGGGCCGCCGTCGCTTCGGAATCCGTCGAACGAGTTCGGGTCGTCGGAAGCGGGGCCCGATGGATGGAGCCGGTCAACTCCGCGTAGCGAGCTGTGGATCGCGGTGATTTTTCCATCGTTGTCGAGGGTCACGTGCAACTCGCCGGCACCGGGGGCAATGACAGGCACGCCGTCGATGACCTGCCGGAACTGGACCGTGGTTTCGGCGATGAAGCTGTCACGACTGCCGCTGCCGCGGTCGGATCCCGCGCCTTCGCCGGTGAGCCGCACTTGGTCGAAGACCACCTCGGCGTCCGACTCGATGTCCAGCTGGGCGACGATTTCCGAAGCGATGGAAACCGCGTCGTCCACCGGGATCTGCGTGCGGTTGTTGCGGTTGGGTGTGCCGATGGTGGCGTCAAAGCTGCCATTTGCCAAGATTCCGAGGCGGGCGTCACCCTCGCTGAGCAGGAATCCGCCGTCGCGCTGGGGCGCCAGGCCGGAGGGGACCCGGAGCTCGAGGCCGAGTCGGTCCACGATCCCGCGGATCGACTGGACGTTGGCAGCGCCGGGTGTGAGGCGCGCGGTGAGCAACTGCTGCGGAGCGATGAGATTGGGCTCGCGGGCGGGAGCGCCGAGATCGCGCGCGGCGTTGGCGGCGTAATACCAGCGCCACGCCCAATAGTTCGGGATGACATGGGCCCAGCTGAACATCCTTTCGGTGTAGAGCCGGTTCTGCGCTTCCGCGGCGGTGTTGCCGCAAGCCACCACGGACGGTGCCTGATGGGTGGAGATGTGATACCAGCTCGCATCAAGCCACGCGGTGCTGAGTGGTTTGCCTTTCCGCCACTCCACGCCGAAGGCGCTGCCGTAGTTCGGATTATCGACACTCGTCGTCTCATAGCCGAAGAGCATGCGGAATCCTTTGTTCGCCGCGCGCCAGGTGCGGATCGGCGAATGACCGCCCAGGACCCGGCAGGAAAAGCAGGTGGACCAGAAGATATAGTTGGCCTGCTCGTTGCCGAGGCGCATGCGGTCGGATCTGACCCACACGCCGTCCGAGCCCCACGCCGCTCCCATCGGGGCGTAGAAAACCCCATTGCCATCCATCCCGCCGTGACCGGAGTGATAGACGGCGTTCACGGCATCCATGCCATAGGTGTCCTGCCAGTTATCATAATCCTCATAATAGGCCCACGCCTGCACCCCGCCGTCGGCGAGCCAGAAATTCGCAGGGCCGGTGCCACCGAGGAAATTGATCCAGCCGATGGCGTCGTCGTGGGTGAGGCTCAGATTGCCGATCCCGGGCGGGAAGGTTTCGATGCTGAATGCGCCATAGGCGTCGTTTGAGGTGTAGCCCGCGTCGGAAAGGGTCATCGCGCGGCCGGTTTCGCGGTCGGTCACCGGGTTTTCCGCATCCTGGTCCTCAATGGCTTCCTGCGGTCCGGGGCCGGCCTGGGTTTCCTGCTGCCGGGACCCGGGTGGTTCGAGCGTCGGCCTGGATGCCTCCGCGCCGACGGCGGCGGATTGGCCGGCCTGATGGTCCGGACTCGACGGGCCTTGCGGGCGGGACGCCGCGGCGCTTTTGGCGGAGGGGGCTTGTGAGATGGTCTTGAGTTTCATGGTGTTGGTTTTTGATTGTTAGATTACATAGAGTTCGGCGATGGCCTCGTTTCTCACGAGGAAGTTGACCGGGCGCCGCGCGGCTTTGGCGGCAGCGGACTGGGTGAGGAGGTTGGCGAAGGCCACGTCGCTGTTCGCGCCGAGTTTGCGCCAACCGACCTTGTCGGCGTAGATCCAGCCGTTGCGGACCTGGTCGTTGCACCAGAGCGCGGTGACCATCCGGTTCTTCTGCCAAGTGCCCTGCCCTTCGTCGTCCTGCTCGTCGTCGTGGGCAGGAGCGGTGACTCCTTCCACGGCGCAGACCTGCCAGGTGTCGATGGCGCATTCCCCGTAGCCGATCTTGAAGAAGCCGTTCTCGCCCCAGCCCGCGCCCCAACTGTTTTTGCAGATCCAACATTTCGCGTTGTCGTCATAACCGACGATGGTGACGCAATGGCCGCCCCTTTCGACGCCGGAGGTATGCCGATAGATGCCGGAGCCATAATATCGGAAATCGTCATAAACGATGAAACAGGCGGTCAGCGGGCCCTTGGTGGAGAGCCATGTTTTCATCGCCGGCAGCGAGGTTTCGAGATGGAAGCCGGTCACCTTGTAGAGGCGCTGTTGCCAGTCCGAGCAGCGGCCGGTGCAATTCTGATCGCCCGGGGTGTAGGGGTAACAGGCTTCGTCGACAATCCCGGTGCTCTTGCAGTTGGCGAGCGCCTGATCGGGGATCCAGCCGTTGTCGCAGGTCCGCCCCTGGGCGCGGCCGTGGCAGTAGAACAGGTGTGCCTCGGAAAGGTCGAGCGCGAGGTTGGGGTCCTGTTTGGCGACGCGGTAGGTTCCTTCCATCGCGGCGCAGACGCCGAAGGCGACGCAGGAGCCGCAGCTCCCCTGGTCGCGGATGGCGGTGATGAAATTCTTGCCGCCGACATTGCGGAGATCGTAGGCGGCGGGAGCTCCGGCCTCGCGGACTTCGGCCCGCGAGGTGGCGCGCTTGGCGTCCGCCTCGCGCTGGATGTCGGCGAGCGATTTGCCCCGCGGCGGGGCGACCCCGAGACGGCGCATGAATTCATCGTCGCCCAAAGCACTGATCGAGGTTTCCGCCGGTTTCCAGGTCGCGCCGCTGGCGGCGATCCTTGAGCGTAATTCCCGTAACCGGTTGTTCTTGTTGTTATTGTCTGGCATGACGGTCTCCTTTTCCGTGGTTGGTTTTTTCCCGCTGGTCCGCAAAAAATGTTCAGGCACACGCTATCCGCCCGAAGTGGCCGGGGGGAAACCGAAGCCGGGCAGCCCCTCACGGGTTCATGCGGGACGATGCGGTTGGATAAGTGGTATCGCAGGCGCGGTGTCACGTCACCCGAACTTAAGTGCCATATTGCGGGCCCACTCGATTTTCTGAATCCGTTCAACTCCAACAAATTGCCGTCGGCGAACGGCCGCCCGGGGCGCGGTTTCACGGCCGGGCGGACCATTAACATATCTCCAGCAGAAGTCTAATTGATAAGTTTCCGCTTGCGTCATACCCATGTCATCCCGTCTGCTGACGACTTCTTGCATGGTAAGGTTCATTCAGGATTTGGTAACGAGAGCCGGAAGCCGCGGATCCATCCGGCGGGCGCGGGAGAGAATGATAGATGCCAGAACCTGCGGAAGATATACCCAGTATCTCATCGAAATGTATGCCGCTCTCGACGGCATGGATTTCCTCGATGCCGCCATGCAGGTGATGCGGGCCGCGGTTCCCGGGTCGATGATTTGCGGGAGAAGCCTTGATTCGGGAGTCCGTGGCATTCGCGTGACTGGCCACGGTTTCGCGGAAGTGGCGGCCGAGACCCTGGAGCGGTATTACCGGGGACATCCGGCCGCGCACTCCGGCGCGAGGATCATCGAGAGCACCGGAGAACCCTGGCAACCGGAACATTGCCACCACGCGGTATCGCTGTGTTTTTGGGAAGCGGCGGCGGACGAGGCGCTGGACTGCATCCTGTCGATCCACCGCAGCGAAACGGAGGAGCCGTTCACCCCGAGCGAATTGGAGTCGCTCAAGGGCTTGCATCCGCAGATCGACCGGGCGCGCCGGCGGGTGAGGCGGATCGAAGCGGAACGCTCCGCGCTGCACAGCCTTGAAGTGCTGGTGCGCAAGCTGCCGCTCGCCGCGCTGGTGCTGGACTGGGAATTGCAACCGGTGTTCGCCAACGCCGTCGGCCGGGAATGGTGCGCGCGGTGGACTTCGGGCAAAGCCGCCGGCGTGCTCAAGCCGGAGCGCGACCTGCGCGAGCTGCCCGCCGATCTCCGCGCGACCTGTCGCGAAATGAAATACGCATGGAGCGGCGGGAGCCGGTGCAAGGCATCCACGGAGCCGCCGCCGCCGCCGCGTGAGCTGGGGCACGAGAAGGAAACCGGCTGGGTGGCGCGGATCTCGATGATTCTGCCGGATGGCGCGCATCCCGGCCGCCCGAGTTTCCTGCTGCAGTTCCTCGGCCCAGCGGAATTCGCCGCCAGCGAGCGGCCGCTGAGTGGGGACGGCCTTGCGATGTTCGCCGCACTCACGCCTGAAGAACGGGCCGTGGCGCGCCAGATTTGTGAAGGCAAGAGCAACGACGAAATTTCACTCGCGCTGGGGAAAAGCATCTTCACCGTCAAACGGCAGATCCACTCGATCTTCCGCAAGCTGCGGATTTCCAACCGCACGCAACTGGCACTGCGGTTGCACGCCTGATCATGGAGCCAGGCGCCACAACGCCGCCGGCCACCTACCTCGCCGGGAAAAGCGCGTCGTCAGGCCCCCGGCCTGATTTATTGACCGCTCGCTCAGGCGGGTGGTGGCGCAGGCGGTGATCGGGAACGGCTGGCAGAGTTGCGGCAGCAGGCATTGGGGATCCTAATGCCGTTTGTCACCATTTTGCCACCAGCCTCGTTCATGAGGTTTGGGACACGGTCAACGTGGTCCGAAGATCCACTCATAAACCTTTGAATGTTAGGTCTGTATGAACACACGCACTCCCAAAAGGAGGTGGTTGCGGGAGTAGGATTTGAATGAAATCCCCGGCGAGCCAGATCTGAGATGACGGCTCCGGCGGATCGCTTTTCCTTCGCGGCCATTTCTTTCGCGGTTTGCAGCACGTCATCGTCGATATCCAAAGTCGTCCGCATGATTTGTGATGCGGTCGCGTCAATGCATCTGGTCAAGTCGCTTGCCCGGATCCTGCCGTTCAGGGTTTTTCTTTTCATTGGGCACGGGATCCGCCACGTTGGGCGCCCTCTTCCGACCATGTCTGACGCCCGTAAACCATTTCCTTTCCGCGATTTCGAACCCAAATGGCAAGCCCGGTGGGAGACTGAGAAAACTTTCCGCACCCCCGGCCCGGGCGATGCGGATTTCGACGCCTCGAAGCCGAAATTCTACGTGCTCGACATGTTCCCTTACCCCAGCGGTGCCGGTCTGCACGTGGGGCATCCGGAAGGTTACACCGCCACCGACATCATCGGCCGTTACAAGCGGATGAAGGGGTTCAACGTGTTGCACCCGATGGGCTACGATTCGTTCGGCCTGCCGGCGGAACAATACGCGATCAAGACCGGCCAGCACCCGGCGATCACCACCGCGGCCAACATTGAAAATTTCCGCCGCCAGCTCAAATCGCTCGGTTTCGGCTACGATTGGGACCGCGAAATCGCCACCACCGATCCGGAATACGTGCGCTGGACGCAGTGGATTTTTCTCCGGCTTTACGGTTCCTACTACGACGAGGAGGCCGGCCGAGCCAAACCCGTTTCCGAGCTCGAAGCCAAGGGCTGGACCCGCGAGCAGATCGACGAAGTCCGCTTCGCCTACGTTGCCAACACGCCCGTCTGGTGGTCGCCCGATCTCGGCACCGTGCTGGCCAACGAAGAAGTCGAGGAATGGAAATCCAAAGGCCACACCGTCGAGCGCCGTCCGTTGCGCCAGTGGATGCTGCGCATCACGAAATACGCCCAGCGCCTGATCGATGAACTCGACACGCTCGATTGGCCGGAAGGCATCAAGCTGTTGCAGAAAAACTGGATCGGCCGGAGTGAAGGCGCTGAGGTTACCTTTGAAGTCAGTGGCTGCGGCGTCTCGCCGCAGGCCGTGGTTGACGCGTCTCGCGGCAATGCCACGCATCAAATCACCGTCTTCACCACCCGCCCGGACACCCTCTTCGGCGCGACCTACATGGTCATCGCCCCCGAGCATCCACTCGTTCCCGAAATCACCACACCCGAGCAAAAGGAAGCCGTCGAAGCCTATCAGAAAAGCATCGCCTCGAAATCCGACATGGATCGCGGCGACCTCAACAAAGACAAATCCGGCGTCTTCACCGGTGCGTTCGCCACCAATCCCGTGAACGGCGAGCAGATCCCCGTCTGGATCGCGGACTATGTCATGATGGGCTACGGCACCGGCGCGATCATGGCGGTGCCCGCGCATGATGAGCGGGACCATGAATTCGCGCTCAGATTCAATTTACCGATCAAACAAGTCGTCCAGCCTAACGACGACTCCGACTGGCAAGGCTACACCGCCTACGGCACCGCCATTCATTCCGGCTTCCTCGACGGCCTGCCCACCGCCGAAGCCAAAGCCAAAATGATCGACTGGCTGGAATCCAACTCTCTCGGCAAACGCCGCATCCAATACAAGCTGCGCGACTGGCTCTTCTCCCGCCAGCGCTATTGGGGCGAGCCGTTCCCGATCGTTTGGAAAGACGGCCACCATTTCGCGATCCCGGAATCCGAACTGCCGCTGCTCGCGCCACCGCTGGACGACTACAAACCCAGCGGCACGCCCGAACCGATCCTCACCAAGGCCACCGAATGGGTCGAGCTGCCCGATGGCTCCATCCGTGAGACCAACACCATGCCACAATGGGCCGGCTCGTGCTGGTATTACCTGCGCTACTGCGATCCCACCAACACCGGCCGTTTTATTTCCAACGAAGCCGAAGACTACTGGACCGGTGAAAAACCCGGGATGGTCGATCTCTACGTCGGCGGGACGGAACATGCCGTCCTTCACCTGCTCTACGCCCGCTTCTGGCACAAGGTGCTCTTCGACCTCGGCCATGTGAGAACGCCGGAGCCGTTCCAAAAACTCGTCAACCAGGGCCTCATCCTCGGCGAGGACGGCCAGAAAATGTCCAAGTCCCGCGGCAACGTCGTGAACCCGGACGACGTCGTTTCCGAATACGGAGCCGACGCGCTGCGCCTCTATGAAATGTTCATGGGCCCGCTCGAACAAGTGAAGCCGTGGCAGATGAAAGGCGTCGAAGGCGTTTCCCGCTTCCTCGCCCGCGTCTGGCGGGTCGCCTTCGATGAAAAGGACGGCGAACTCTCCGTTTCCGCCAAAATCCAGGACGTCCCGTGCACCGACAAGGAACTGCTCCGCGTCGTCCACGAGACCCTCAAAAAAGTCGGCGAGGACATCGAAAAACTCAGTTTCAACACCGCCATCTCGCAGATGATGATCTGCACCAACGCCTTCACCCAGGCGGCGGTGGTGCCGAAGCAGGAGTTCATCCAATTTCTAACGGTGCTCGATCCGTTCGCGCCGCACCTTGCCGAGGAGATCCATGCGGCGCTTGGCGGTGGCGGCATGCTGTCGGAAAGCGTCTGGCCGGACTACGACGAAGCCGCGCTCGTCAGAACCGAGATCGAACTCGTCGTCCAGGTGAACGGCAAGCTGCGCGACCGCCTGATGGTTTCCAAGGACGTGGACGAAGAAGGCGCCAAAGCCGCCGCCTTCGCCAGCTCCAAGGTGAACGAACACCTCGAAGGCAAAACCATCCGCAAGATCGTCTTCATCCCCGGCAAGATCTTCAACATCGTGGCGAACTAACGGACCGCGGGATTCATCCCGCCCGATCAGTGAAACTCTCATGAATCGCGAAGAACTCATCGAAAAAATCCGCAAGGTCGAGGCGCTGTTCGGCGGCACCGAGATCCCCGGTGAAAAACAAGCCGCCCGCAGTGCTTTGGACCGCCTCCAGGCCCAGTTGGCGGCCGCGCCCGAGCCCGCCGTCGAATACAAATTCAAGATCGACGATCCTTGGAAACGCCAGCTCTTCGTCGCCCTTTGTCGCCGCAACAACCTCTATCCGTACCGCCTCCCGCGCCAGCGCTCCGCCACGGTGATGGTCCGCGTGTCCCGCCCGATGGTGGATCAGATCCTCTGGCCGCAGTTTCTGGAACTTTCCAAGCTGCTCCACAACTATCTCGACGAAGCCACCCGCGACATCATCACCCGCGGCGTGCACGGCGATCTATCCGAAGCGCCGGAGCAGCCACATCTGCCCGGTGCGTGAGAAGGCCATTGGCTTGAAAAAACCAGGGTGCCGGCCACGTTCCCACCGTGTTGAAAACGCTCTTCATGTCCCTGCTGGTTGCCGGAATCGCGTGGGCCGGGCCCGCGGCTGGGTTTCTGGCAGAAGCGAAACGCCATCACGGCGCATCCGGTGAAAAAGCCGCAAGCTTCGTGGTGGAGCACATGCCCGAAAAAGACCAGCAGGCGCTCACCGCGGATTTTCTAACAAACAATCTCGATCTCGCCTTCCGGGCGCGCGCGGAGTTTCCATGGGCGGCCAAAGTCCCCGAGGAAATCTTCCTCAACGACGTGCTGCCCTACGCCGTCTTCGACGAAACCCGCGAACCCTGGCGGGCGGACTTTCTGGCAAAAGCGCGGCCGTTGGTGAAGGAGGCGAAAAGCGCGAGCGAAGCCGCACAGGCGCTCAACCGCGGGTTTTTCAATCTCATCAACGTCCACTATCACACCGGCCGCAAGGCTCCCAACCAAAGCCCCGCGGAATCGGTGAAAACCGGACGCGCCACCTGTACCGGACTCTCGATCATCCTCGTCAACGCCTGCCGCGCGGTCGGCATCCCGGCGCGCGCGGTGGGGACCCCGATGTGGTCTAACGGCCGTGGCAACCACACCTGGGTGGAGATTTGGGATGGCGGCTGGCATTTCACCGGCGCGGACGAGTATGACGCGAAAGGCCTCAACCGCGGCTGGTTCACCGGCGATGCGGCGCAGGCCAAGGCGGAGATTCCCGAACACGCGATCTATGCGACGTCGTGGAAAAAGGCGGGCTTGGCGTTTCCCATGGTCTGGGCCGCGGGCAGCGGTGAGGTGGCGGCCGTCAACGTCACGGACCGCTACCGGATGCCGGACGCCGGTGCCGCAATGGCGCGGCTGGGAGTGCGCCTGTGGGATGAAAACGGCGGAAAGCGGCTCGTCGCCACCGTCCGCCTGACGGACGGGCCGCCGATGGAAACCCTGGCAGGCAAAGCCGATCGCAACGACATGCCGCGCTTCGAGCGGCCCCCGGAATCTAACGGGCGACTGTTTTTCACCTTCGGAAACGAAACCCGCGAGCTGGCGGTCGGCCCCTTGCAAGCGGGTGATGCCACCGTGGATGCGGTGTGGAAGGATCTAACGAAATCCAGCGAGGGAATCACCGCGCTGCTGTCTTGGCTCGACACCCCCGCCGGCGTACGAGCGGCGGAGGATCCGAAGCTGCGCATTCCGCTCTCGCGGGAGGACGCGGCGACGGCGGTCGGTTTGTTAGGCAATGCGCGCATGGCGCGTCTCGCCACGGAGCGAAAGGACGAGGTCGAGGCGAAATCCATCACACACGCCGGCAAGACCCTGCGCTGGCTGGAAAAAACCTTCGGCGAAGCCCCGGCGGACGGGCGCAGCCTGTGGATTTCCCTGCACGGCGGCGGCGGCGCACCTGCGGAGGTGAATGATCGCCAATGGCAAAACCAGATCCTTCTCTATCAACCGGCCGAAGGCATTTACATCGCGCCGCGCGCTCCGACGAACACCTGGAACCTGTGGCACGAGGGTCACATCGATCCGCTTTTCCAACGCCTGATCGAAGGCCAGATCGCGTTGCGCGGAGTGAATCCTAACAAGATCTATCTGATGGGTTACTCGGCCGGCGGCGACGGTGTGTGGCAGCTCGCGCCGCGCATGGCGGATCGTTTCGCCGCAGCGGCGATGATGGCGGGCCACCCGAACGAGGCATCGTTGTTAGGTCTGCGCAACCTGCCCTTCGCCCTTTTCATGGGAGCCAAAGACGCCGCCCACAATCGCAACGGAGTGGCTGCGGAGCGATCGGCGGAACTCGCCCGACTCGCCAAGGCCGATCCCGGCGCCTATGTCCATTTCGTAAGAATTTATGACGACCTCGGCCACTGGATGAACGGCAAGGACGCCGAGGCGCTGCCATGGATGGCCGGCTTCACCCGCGATCCGTGGCCGAAGAAAATCGTCTGGCTGCAGGACGACATCACCCACGATCGCTTCTACTGGCTGAAAATCCCGGACAAGTCCGCAACGAAGGCGGGAGCAAAAATCACCGCCACCGTGGACGGCCAAACCCTCCGGCTCGACGGCGAACTGCCGCCGCAATCCGAGCTGCGCTTGTCCGATCAACTGATCGATCCGGACCGCGAGATCACCGTCATCCTGAATGGCCGCGAAATCCTCAAAACCACGGTTCCGCGCACGGCGGCGGCGATTCACCAAAGCCTCGAAGAACGCGCGGACCCGCCAGCGGCGGCCACCGCGGTGCTGGTTCTGCCGTGAGGTAAATTTCTGGCAGATCGCCGTGCCGGCTGCTATCGCTTTGGCGTGAATCTGGACATCGAAGATATATTTGCCGGAGTCTTCGGCTCCATCATCGCCCGCGGGATTCTCTTTTTACTCGCCGTGTGGCTCGGCTGCACCATCGGCGCCGCCGCCTTGATGGCGGGGGTCTTCATCAGCGAGGGCAGCTTGCAGGTGGGGCGTCTCGGCTTTTATCTAATCGCCAGCCCCCTGCTGCTTTTCAGTGTGTGGGCCTTCTTGAACATTCCGTTCCTGTTGTTTGCATTCATTTACTTCATCCGCAGCGAAGGGCCGATCTACCGGGCGTGGGGGATCGTGGTCGGGGTGCAGTCGCTGGCGGTGATGGCCGGATGGGCATCGACGTTGGTGGTCGGCTGGCTGCCGCTCGTCGCGTCATGGATCATCTGGGCGGTGTTGCTGGGGATGCTGGAAACCGGCGTCTGGCTGATTTACCAATCGCGGGTGAATGCCTGGGCGCGCGACCTCGGAATGCTGCGCGCGGCGAGCGCCCAACGCCGGGCGGAAAAAGAAGCGGAGGAACACGCGCGCATCGTTTTGGAAAAAGAAGCGGACCGATGATGGCTTGAAAACCCGGAATAGGCGTTCAAGGTTTCTGCGTCGCTTCGCCGTCGATTTCGAGGACCAGCACGCTGGCGATCGCGTCCGGGGCTTTTTCCGGCAGGGTGATCGAGAGACGGTTGTCCTGGTAGGTGGATGGCAGCGGATTTTTCGCCGGGTCGGCGAGCAGGTAGGCTTTTTTCAGATTCACGTCCACTTGGTCGAGGATGAAGCTGCCTTGCGGCCATTCGAAGAGGTGGATGTAGAGTTTGCCCGGTTTGCGGGTGCAGCGCCAGGCGTTGGCAGAGGACACTTTCACTTCCGAGCCGTAACCGCTGCGGCCTTTGACCGGCTCGCCGAGTTCGCGACCGAACGGGGTGGCCTGGGTGCCGTAGATCGACTCGCCGTTCACCTTCATCCATTGCCCGACTTGCGCGAGGCGCTCGACGCTGGGCGCGGGGATGATGCCTTCCGCAGTGGGGCCGACGTTGAGCAGGTAGTTGCCGCCTTTGCTGGCGATGTCGATGAGGTTGAAGAGCAGGGTCGGGGTGGATTTCCAGCGGTGGTCGTCGGATTTGAAGCCCCAAGTGTCGTTCATCGTCATGCAGGCTTCCCAATCGCGGCCGGGAAAACCGGTGGCGGGGATGTGTTGCTCGGGGGTATCGGTGTCGCCCTTGAAGCCGCCGCCGAGGCGGTTGTTATGGATGATGCCGGGCTGGAGCTTGAGCAGCTCGTTGAGTTTCGCGGAACGCTCGGGGGTCATCACCTTGTTCGGCGTGTCCCACCAGAGCACGGCGACGGGGCCGTATTGGGTGAGAATTTCCTTCACCTGGGGGATCGCAATCTGGTCGAGGTAATCGTCGAAATTTCCTTCCTGGGCCTTGTCCCACGCGGTCCCGGAGTGGAAGGAGCCGCCCGGGTGATGCCAGTCCTGGCATTGGGAGTAATAGAAGCCGAGCTTGACGCCTTCCTTTTGGCAGGCCGCGGCGAGCTCCTTGATGGGGTCGCGCTTGAACGGGGTGGCGTCCATGATGTTGTAGCTGCTGGCCTTGCTGGCAAACATCGCGAAGCCGTCATGGTGCTTGGTCGTGATCACGATGTATTTCATTCCGGCGTCCTTGGCCATCTTGACCCATTTGTCGGCGTCGTAGCCGGTGGGATTGAAATTTTTGGTGTAGCCGGCGTAGGTGGCCACCGGGATTTTCGCGTTTTTCATGATCCACTCGCCGATCCCCTTGACGGGCTTCTCTTCATAAAACCCGGCGGGCACGGCGTAAAGCCCCCAGTGAATGAACATGCCGAATTTTGCCTCACGCCACCACGCCATGCGGGCGTCGCGCTGGGCCGGGTTTTCGGCGGATGTTTCCTCGGCAAGAGCCGGAAAAGCAATCGCAGCCATCACAGCTGCGACCCAGGTTTTGAGCAGTCGGTGGGTTTTCATGGATAGATATTACTGGATACGATTATTCACCGGGAAATCGTGCAAGCACTCCGCATTTTTTGCGAATCCCCGCAATGGTCCATGCTGCCGCAGGCGTTTTTCGCCAGTTCAAAACTTTTTTAAAATCTTCCTACGCGGATACCAATTGTCTTGCAAACCCGGTGCCCAGACGCTTTCGTCCGCGCTCAACCTTCAACCTAGGACGGTCCGGCGAATGCTGGATCCATCCCCTACGACCATGGCCGATACCAAAGAAATCAACGAAAAAGACTATCAACTCCACGAAGGAGACACCGGCAGCGCCCCTTATCAAGTGGCCCTGCTCACCAAGCGGATCTTCCACCTCACGGACCACCTGAACATCCACAAGAAGGATTTTTCCTCACGTCGTGGCCTTCTGACCTTGGTTTCCCAGCGCCGCAAGTTGCTGGATTACATCAAGAAGGGTTCGGAAGAGCGCTATCAGCAGCTCATCCAAGGCCTCGGACTCCGCCGCTAAACACTTTCTGCAGGCAGCCACGGGAATCCCCCGTGGCTGTTTTGCGAAGCGGTCCGGGCACTCGAATGTTTCGCCCGGGTCGTCAGACAGTTCCCTCCGCAGCCGCCTATTTGCGCGCTGCGGAATTTGTCTGAAAACGAAGATCGCCCGCCCTGCATTCCGCCGGACGGGCTGTACGCACTGAAAAAAGAAAATAAGACAGACTATGAATATCCATACACTCACGGCCGACGTCGGAACCAACCCGATGACGTTCGAAACCGGCAAAATTGCCAAACTCGCCGATGGCGCCGTCACCGTCCGCTGCGGCGACACCATCATCCTCGTCACCGCCGTTTCCTCCACCAAGGTGAAGCCCGGCCAGACCTGGTTCCCACTTTCCGTGGAATATAAGGAAAAAGCCACCGCGGCCGGCGTCTTCCCCGGCGGCTACTTCAAACGCGAAGGCCGCCCGACCGAAAAGGAAATCCTCACCTGCCGCATGACGGACCGCCCGCTGCGTCCGTTGTTCCCAAAAGGTTACCTCTACGAAACCCAGATCGTCGCCATCCTGCTCAGCGCCGATGCCGTGAATGACTCCGACATCCTCGCGATGAACGGTGCTTCCGCCGCCCTCTGCCTTTCCGACATCCCCTTCGCCGGCCCGATCGGTGCGGTGCGCGTCGGCCGCGTGGACGGAGAATTCGTCATCAACCCGACCCACGACGAGCGCGCTGACAGCGACCTCGACCTGATCTACGTCGGCGACAAGACCAACGTCATCATGATCGAAGGCCAAGCCGACGAGCTCCCGGAAGACGAATTCATCAAAGCCCTTCACTTCGCCCAAGCCGCCGTCGTCAAGCTCGTCGCCGCCCAGGAAGAACTCGTGAAACTCGCCGGTAAGGAAAAGCGTTCCTACGACCTCACCGTCGCCAAGGAAAACCTGCTCGAAATCGCCTACGAAATCGCCGGTGACCGCATCGAAGCCGCCATCTACGCGCCATCGAAAACCGAGCGCGCCAAAAAGGTCGGCGCCCTCCGCGACGAAGTGGAAGCCGCTATCAAGTCGCGCGCTCCTGAAGCGACCGACTTCGACGTCGAGCAAGCCTTCGAATACCTTCAGAAGAAGGCATTCCGCATCTCCATCATGGACAAAGGCGTCCGCGCCGACGGCCGCAGCATCGGCGACCTCCGCACGCTCTACGGAGAAGTCGGCACCCTGCCACGCGTTCACGGTTCCGCCATTTTCTCCCGCGGAGAAACCCAGGCGCTCGCCATCACCACGCTGGCTCCCGCCGACGAGAAGCAACGTTTCGACAACTACGCCGGCGGCGAAGACGAAAAGCGCTTCATCCTCCACTACA
>JBIPMR010000260.1:0-5556 GCA_044369025.1 Luteolibacter sp. | reverse complement strand
GGCATGACTGGCGATAGTGACTCCGCCGAAGGTGTCGGTGGCGGTGAGTTTGACGGAATAGGCGCCGCCCGCCGGGAAGGTGTGGGCGACCGCCGGCCCTTTGGCCAACGGCGTGCCATCCTGGAAATCCCAGATCAAAACGAGCGGGTTGCCATCCGCATCGCTGGTGGTGGCGGAGAAGGAAACCGACTCCCGCGCATTGCCGGTGGCGGGCGCGGTGATGCTGGCGGTGGGCGCGTTGTTCAGCGGATAGAGTCCGGCGCTCTGCACGCTCGCACCTGCGGCGCCATGCACCGTTAGAAACACCCCGTCCCCATGGGTGATGGATTCGGTATCCGGATAGGATGAAACCCCGCTCTCCTCCCAGACTTCGCCGTCCTGGGAAACCAGCAGGACGGGTGCGGTGGGGGAAGTGAGACGGTTGCCGGTGGCGACGATGGCCCCGGCTCCGGCGGCGAAGGCGGTGATTTGATAATCCGCCCCGCCGGCGATTTGAGTGGAACTCCACGTGACTCCGCCATCGGTGGAAACCTTGATGCCGCTATACCAACCGCCGGCGATGAAACGGCCGTTGTGGAAGATGACGTCGTTGAACGATTGCCATGACTCAAGTCCGGATCCCGCGCTTCGATTTGACCAGGTCACGCCATCCGCCGACGTGTAAACCGCGTCATCTCCCACCGCGACGAAACCCCCATTCCCATAAGCGACCGCCGCGAGCAAGGCATTGCCGGGGGCAACTTGGCGGGTCCAGGTGGCACCGCCATCGGTGGATCGCAGAATCGCACCGTCATCCCCCACGGCCACAAACACACCGCCTCCGGAAACGACGTCGCGGAGTTCGAGCGTCGCGGGCACCGTTGCGGCGGTCCATGATTTGCCATCGGATGAATGATAGAGAGTGCCATACCACGCCGAGCCATTCCAGTCATAGCCCGCGATCACGAATTTGTTGCCATTCCAGGCGATGCCGCCGGAGCGGAAATTGAGCCCGAGATATTGCTCCGACCAAGTGCCGCCGTCGAGTGATAGATAGGCATACTGGTTTCCTGCGGCGATGAACCGGCCGTCGAGGTAGGCCACCTCCGTCATCGTGCGGCCGGCCGCCACCGTGCCCGCCGTCCAGGTCTCCAGCGGATCACTCACCACCACCGACTGCGTGCGGGTGACGCTGCCGCCTTTCATGTCGCTGACCGTGACTTTCACCGTGTAGGTGCCGCCGACCGTCCACGCGTGACTCACCGATGCCGAGTTCGCCACGGCCGCAGCGCCGCCGAAATCCCACGAGTAAGCGAGCGCGTCGCTGTTAGGGTCGGCCGCCGTGACGGTGAAATGGGTCGGACTGCGGGCCGCCGCCGACGCGGGGGCGTTGAGCGTGGCGGTGGGTGGCAGGTTTCCGGGAAAGCCGCCGATTTGCACATTCACGTCCAGCCACGCATCGGCTCCGGAGCCACCGGTGGCCAGCGGGGTGATGTGCACGCCGGCCGTGGCATCCGAGTAGGTCGCGCCGACGGCGAGGGCGGCATCCTCGCGGGCGTTTTCCGAACCCGGGGTGGTATCCAGCAGCCAACTCCGGTTTTCTCCCGCACGCTGCCAGAGCAGGTAAGCGCCGTTGTCCAACCAAGGATTGCCGGGAATCCCCGGGCGGTAGCCGAGCCAATAATACTGGGCCGGAGATGCCACCTTGGTCACCCGCACGCCGCGCCGCGCGCCGGTGGTGGCGGGATCGTCGAACCGATAGACCCGGTAGGTGCCGGAGCCAGTCGCGGTGGCGTCGGTCCACTGCGTGGCCTCGAGCCAGTTGAGACGTTGCTTGCCCTGCATGTGGAAGTGGCCCTCCGGGTCCGGTCCGCTGCCCATGATGTCGAAGGGATCGCCGTATTCGACGCTCGTCCCGCTGCCGACCACCGTGCCGTTGCTGGTGGACCAGAAACTGGCATGGCCGAGGTCGTAGTTGTGACCGAACTCATGGATGATCACGCCCGAATCGCTGGTGCCTTGCAGCCATTGCCGCGAGCCACCGAGAGTTGCCAGACCGGCGTAGGTCAGGCCGCCGCTGGAAATTCCGATGGCCGGAAAATGCACGCCGACGATGTGATAGTTTGTCAGCGAAGTGGCTCCCGGGCTGGCGAGATAGGCCGCGACCGCCTCGTTGTAGAGCGCGTCGTTGTTGCTCGGGAGATAGTCGGTCTTGGGTTTGGGCATGCGCACGGTGGCGGAACTGACGGTGGCGTTGATGGTGGTTTTCCCGTAAGACATCTCCTCGAGGCTGTCAGCGACCTTGGTGTTCAGCACTTCCGCTAGAGCCGCCTGGGTAACGGCGGTTCCAGGCTGATCGGAAAAGTCCACGCGGATGAAAAACACCGACTTCGGCGTTTCGGTCCACGCCGAAGACGCGGCTTGCACCGCTTCCGCAAATGTTTCCCAGGAAATCCCCTGGGTCCCATCGCCACCCGCCGCCATCGCAAAGACCAGCCGCGAGCCGCCGTGCGGGCCTGGGGTTAGATCGAAGGCCGCCAGTTTTTCATTCACCGTGGTGATGGTCGCCGGATTCGCGAAAAGGAAACGCCGTCCGCCGGCCAGAGCGGTGACCGGGTTTTGGCCGAGCGCCGCGCCGGTGGCGAAATCGCGTCCGGCATCGCGGTTGCCGAGCGGCAGGGAAGCGACGGTCGCGGCATCGGCCGGGCTGAGGATTTCAAACACGGCTTCCGAAATGGCGGCGCGGCCGTCCAGCGTGATGCCCGCCAGCGGAGTCGCCTCCTTGGTTCCCTGGCCCACACGCCAGCCGGACACCGCTGCGGAAAAGCCCCGGCCGTCGATTTCCAACAGCCTCACGGAATCACGGTTCGCGCCCTCGCCGCAAACCGGCAGCACTCGCAACGAGCCCATGGCATTGAAGGGTTGTTCGAAATACGGCTTCAACGGTTCGGGCAAAGCCGCGTAATCGCTCCGCGAAATCGCATTTTCCAGCGCCAGCGCCGGGGCGGTGGCGATCCACTCCGCCATCACCCGCCTGCGGGCGGTGGCGAGTTCGACCGCTTTCGCCAACTCCGCCGGAGCCAACACCTGGTCGCGATATCTGGCATTCCAAGTCCGGAACGCGTCCACCGCCGCGGTGCGGGCCTGCACGGCTTTCGGATTCGCCCGGTCCGGCTGCGGCGCGATTTCAGGAGTTCCCGGTCTCGTCCCGATGAAAACGATCAGCAGGACAAAAACCACCAGCGGAATCAGGAGCGTGAGCCAGCGTTTCATTTCAAAAACCCCTACTCAAACTTTCAGCCCAAGTCGAATTCTAAGCGTTCCTTGGCAAAGGTTGCGGAAAATCATGCAGAGTCCCGCATCCGCCGGCCCTCATCCGCCCTGATCCCGGCTCAAGGATTCTTGAGAAAAGCGCGGAGCATCCAAAGGGTTTTTTCGTGGATCTGGATGCGTTTGATGGCGAGGTCCTGGGTTTCCGCATCGCCGCTTTTTTCCGCGAGGTCGCGCAGTTTCGCGGCGGTCTTCACCAGGATTTCGTGGCACTCCAGCAGGTGGGCGACGAGGTCCTTGGCGGCGTAGGCTTTCACCTCGAGTTCGGTGATCAACGAGAGCGAGGCGAGCGTCTTGAGACCGCCGGGAGATATCTCGTCGAGGGCCCGCAGCCGTTCGGCGACTTCGTCCACGGCGAGAAACAGCTCTTCATACTGGGTTTGCAGAAAGGTGTGCAGACTGAAGAACGAAGGACCCTGCACGTTCCAGTGGGCGAACTGCGTTTGGGCCTGCAGGGCATAGGAGTCCGCAAGCAGGCGGGCGAGACTGATAGTAACGGAGTCGGCTTGCTTGGCGGCTTTGGGGGTGGTTTTCATCAAATCAGGGGGACAAAGAATCCACAATGGACTCCATGCTCCCCCCGCTCGTGCCGCCGGGCGGCGATTGCAAATGAAATTAACGGACCGCCCTCCAGAACGGATGGGGCATTCCGCCTTTCTGATCGATGACCTTGATCTCCTCAAGACTCATCAATCCCGAGCTGATCCGTCTCGAGGGAAACTCTACTGCCGCGCACCAGTTTTTGGCAAATTCCTCGAGGAGAGGCGGATATCCGCTCGCCCCGCCCATGAGCGGATCATGCCCTGAGCCGGGCCGCCACCCATTGGCTCACCATGGGCAGGGCGGACCGATTCCGCCCCTCCTTGTTGTCCCTTGTTCCGCGGTCAGGACGATGACGAAGGGGCGGGAATAAGGTCGCCGTTGCCGATGACCGGGGCTGTTTGAGCAACAAGGATTGTGTGATCCGTGGTGCCATTTGCTGGTGGTTGGGCGGGGTCATCCGAGTGGGCGGAGTCCCACCCTCCTTGGCGTGCAGCTCAACCTCCAGGTTTCTCCGCGGCGACCTCGACGCCCGGCTCATCGACCGAATACCAATGGGGGGCGACGACTTTTTCGAGTTCGAAGCGGCGTCCCAATTCTTCTTCGACGCGGCGCACCTTGACCCGCAGGCGGATGAGACCTTCCGGGTTGGGGGTCGGCAAGCGCACGCCGAACGGCCGTTTACCCTCGCGTTCGAGTTTGAAGGCGGCTTCGAGCAGGCGGCCGTTTTCACTGGCGCGCGGGATCAGGAACTCGGGCGATTGCTGCCCGGTTTCCAGCAGGCTGCCGAAGCGCGGGGCGTAGAGCACGATGCTGATGCTTTCCTCGTTCTTGCGCTCCTCCGCGAGGCGCTCGCGGGCGAGCAACCGGAATTCGCCGACCGGATCGCCGGTGCCGGCCAAAAACAACGGCCACGGGAAATCGCTGAAGCGCACAAAGTGATCCCAGTCGATCCGCCACTCGCCGGCTTCCCGAGCGAATACGGCATCCATCTGGCGGCCGTCCGCCGTATTCCAGAGGGTTTCCAGGGCCCGTCCGTTAGGAAGATCGAGCGCCGCGCTGTCGGCGGATTTGAGCGTGGACGGTTCGATGTTCGTCAGCGGATTCAGGCTGTAAAACCGGGCCATGCGCGCGGCGGTGGTGATCGGGGTGAGCACGAATTGATTGCGCTCCTCCGGCGTGCCGGCGGCGAGGAACGAGGAAAAGGTCCGGTTGCACAGCGGACCCACTTCGTTTTTGAAGGTGATTTCCTCGGCCGTAGGCTCGTTTTCCGATGAAACGGAGACGCTCTCGGTCTTCCGCTCCGGCGTGCCCTGATCGAACAGTTTGCGGGCGCCGACCACGATGAGTGCCAGCACGACGGTCCAGGCCAGCACCAGCTTGAGCATGAAATAGTTCTTCTTGCGTTGCCGCGAGCCGCGCTTTTCCCGCTCCGGCGAGTCGCGGGTGGAGGCTTGTGGCGGTGGCCTGGTTGCCGCAGGCGCGGCCTCAATGCCAAGGGACGGGTTGCGCCCGCATTCCGGGCAAGTCCGATCGTCGGGGTCTCCCGCGCCGGATAGAAACAGTGAGCCACAGCGGCCGCAGTGGAACCAGGAATCGGGAGTAGTGCTCATGGTGGGGTTTTAAAGGGTGATCCAATCGGTATGAAGCAGTTCGGCAATCAACCATTGGTTAGGGAGTCGTCCGGCGGGACCGGGTTCGAGATAG
>JBIPMR010000259.1:0-5575 GCA_044369025.1 Luteolibacter sp. | reverse complement strand
GGTCTTCGCTTTGCTGTATGCCGGTGTGCTGCTGGGTGTGGCCTACGCGCGGCAGAATCTGGGCAACGCGGGGCTCTATGCGGTGGCTGCGGTCTCCGGACTCACCGACATGGACGCGATCACTCTCTCGACCTCCGAGCTGGTGCGCAAGGGACACCTCGCTGCCGATCAGGGTTGGCGGGTCATCCTGCTCGGCGGGCTGGCCAACATGCTGTTCAAGGCCGGCATGGTGGCGGTGCTGGCGCATCGCTCGATGTTGTGGCCGGTGTTGGCGTCCTTCGCTGCCACCGGAACTGGCGCGGCGGCCTTGTGGATCTGGTGGCCGGGGTAAAACAACCGGGATGCGGCACGCACTCAGGATTTCTCCTCGGCCTCATACTGCCTGGGAAGCATCACCCTGAAGGTGGAACCTTTGTCGGGACTGGTTTCCAGTTCGAGGCTGGCATCCAGCAGTTCGCACAACCGTTTGGCGATGGATAGCCCGACGCCTTCGCCGGGGATTTCGCTGGCAGGCGGCTATTCTGCTAGATAAGGCAGCGTCGGGGCCTTGGCGACGCGGGCGGCGGTGATGTCTTCGGGGTGGGATTGCTCCGCAGCTTGCGCGGATTGGGTCGATTCGTGAATCTTGCGGGCCAGCGGTGAGGCTCCGGGGTCGCCATCAAGTCCGGGTCCGGTGTCATGGATGCAGAACATCCAATTGTCCGTTAGTTGGTCGGCGACGGGCTGCCGAAGCTCCATCACTCCTCCGCACTCCGTGTATTTCAAGGCATTGAGCACCAGGTTTTGAAGGATGCGCAGGACTTTCGCCTGATCGCTTTCGACCGGCATCGAAGCGGGTCCATCCATTTTCAGGAACAATCCGCGGGCCTTGGCCAACGGGACCCGCAGGTCGTCGATGATCAGCACTTTGCGGTGATACATCGGCGGCCGGCAGTCGAAACTCCGCACGCTCTGCCAGCCTCGTCGCGACCCGGCAATCCGCCCATCGAAGATTGAAAACGGAGGTGCGGCTTGCGGATCAGTTTCCGCTTTCTTCCAAACACCAGGAATCCGCCGGCGAAGATAGGTGCGTTTGATCCACCCAGCAAATGCGTGGCGAGCAACTTTTGGATCCCGAGGATGTCCGTGCCTTTCTTGAACTCCTTTTTCAGAGGCCCCGGATTGGGCGGGACCAAGCAAATCCCTGCGATGGCACCCAGCGTGCGGATCCGCATGAGGCGCCTCCACGGATCATTTTCAGCGAACCGTATTTTGGTCTGCACGCCGCGGTTTCCCGACAAATGCGGCAAGGATGGGGATGATTTTTGGAGAGAATTGCTATGGGGGATCCCGATCTCCGGTCCGGCCGATGCGGAGATTTGACAGCCTTGCTCCCGCCCCTAGCTTGGCAGGGTGCGGACGGGAATCACGATGGGCGGGGAGGAGGATTCATCGGAGGTCCGCCAACGCCGGAACCGCACCTTCCAACTCGAAATGCGCCGGGCGGTCACCGCCGGCGTGCTCGAAACTTCCGCCGCGACGTTCCTGCTCCTCATCGCCGTCCAACATTTCCAGTCGGGAGCGACGGCGAAAGCGCTGCTGGTCACCGGCGGCCCGCTGGGGCTGTTGCTCAGTCCGCTGGCGGTTTCACTGACGCGGAAAATGCGCTGGAAGGCCGCCACCGGCGCGGCTGCGGCAAGCTGGGTGGGCTGCGGCGCTTTCGGGGTGGCCGCGGTGTTCGGCGATCTGCGGGTGTTCGTGCCGGCCTGCATGATCGGCGTGACGAGCCTGACGATGGGCATTCCGATGCTGACCCAGATCTATCAGGAAAACTACCCTGCCTCCGAACGCGGCGATCTGTTTTCCAAAGCGGTGATGCTGCGCGTTCTATCAGCCGCCATCTTCGCCTGGGCGGGCGGGCTGTGGCTGGACGCGCACATGGACGGCTACCGGCTGCTGATGCTGGCCTTCGCCGCCGCCGCGGGCATGGGCGCATGGTGGATCGCCAAATGTCCCTCGACCGTGCTGCACGTCGCGGCCTCCTCCAACCCGCTGCACGGCATGCGCCACGTCCGCACGGACAAGCTCTTCCGCTGGTTGCTCGCGAGCTGGATGCTGATGGGATTCGGCAACCTGCTGATGCTGCCGCTGCGGGTCGAGTTCCTCGCCAACCCGCGCTATGGCATCGAACTCTCGCCGCCGATGATCGCGCTGGTGGTCGGCATCATCCCGAGCTTGACCAACTTCGTCTTCGCCAGGTTTTGGGGTCGCTTGTTCGACCGCATGAATTTCTTTCTCCTGCGCATCGTGCTCAACGCGTTCTTCGTGGCCGCGATCACGTCGTTTTTCATCTACGGCGGGATGGCGGGATTCGTGCTCGGCGGCTTCTTCTTCGGCATGGCCACGTCCGGCGGCAACGTCGCGTGGAGCCTGTGGGTGACCAAGGTGGCGAAACCGGAATTCGTCGCCGACTACATGGGAGTGCATTCGTTTCTAACAGGAGTTAGGGGCATGCTCGCACCGCTGCTCGGCTTCTATCTGATCGACTGGATCCAAATGTCCTCGCTCGCCTGGTGGTCGCTCGGCGCGATCGCCCTCGCCTCGCTGATGCTGGCCCCGGAAGCGAAAACCCTCCACCGCCGCCGCCCCGCCGATCCCGTGGCTCCAAAGCCGGGCGGGGTTTAGAAAGTGGAAATGCTTTGTACGTCTGGAAAGTGGGAGAAAACCTGCCAATCTCGTCGACACTCGGACGGCGCGCGGCCCAGATCATTGACGACGATCCGCCGCCGATGTCGATATGGCACCATGAGACGCATTCAGGTTCAATTCCCAGATCCTCTCTACCAGCGGCTAAAGACCATCGCCGAGCAGCAGGATGGGTCGCTTGCCGAAGTCATGCGCAAGGCCGCCGAGCACTTTGTCAGTCGCTTTCCCGAGCCGGAAAAAGCACGCGGCGCCTGGCAATTCCCCACGCTCGATTGCGGTGGCGATTTTCTCACCGATCCCGCCGCGCTCCGTCCTGAAGCAGATGCCATCGGGCGATCACTCCAGCTCCTTCCCCAGGCTCTTCCTTTCCTTGGCGGTGAGTTCCGCGGCGTTGAGGGCGGCGCGGGCGGCTTGGAGGTCGGAGCCGCGCCAGGTTTGGAGGGTTTGGCGGAGCTCGTTGAGGCGGTCGTTTTCATCGCTGATGGAGGCGGCCCAGGAGAAGGCGGTGCCGGGGTCGAAATCGCGGACATGGCTGACAAGCGGCTGGATCGCGGCGTCGCGCGAACTGCCGGCGGGCAGGGTGCCGAGCCATCCGGCGGTGGCGATGGCGTCGTATTGGCTCCAGGCTGCGGAGACCGCGGCGAGGCCTGTGTCGCGGGATTGGCCGTCCGGCAGGGTGGCGGCCCATGCGGAGGCGGCGGCGGGATCGTCGCCCGCCCAATGGCCGGCGAGTTCTCCGGCCGAGGAGGCGAGGTTTTTCCCCATGCCGTCGGGCGGGGCGGCGATCAGCGCGGCGAGCTGGGAGCTGGCGGCGGCGGGATGGTCCCGGGCGAGGGCGGGCAGGACCGAGGCCAAGGCGCGCGCCCGCTCGGTGCCGGACAGGCTGTCGGCCCAGGCTTTAGCGGCTTCCGGATCGCTCCGGCACCACGAGCTTGCCACGATGTCGAGTGCTTCGAGGCGGCCTTGTCCCGCGGGAAGTTTTTTCCAACCCGCGGCGGCGGCCTCGGGATCGTCGTTGCCCCATGTGCTGAAAAGTCCGTTCACGGCTGCGGTTTGCTCCTGCGGGTTTTGTAGGGAAACCGCGAAGTCGAAGGCTTTTTTGGGATCGAGGTTGGCATACTGGCCGACCATTTGGGAAAGCGTGTGAGAGCTGCGTTGGGCTTCGGGGAGAGCGAGGAAATAGTTTTCCGCCGCCGCGGGATCGGAGGAAACCAGGCCTCTGAGGACCTGCTGGGAGGTTTCGATTTTCTCGCGATCCGTGAGCTTGGCGACTTGCTCCTTGAGGAGGTCCGGGGCGGTCCACGCGGCGTAGTACATCTGGTCGGCGAGATATTCCCGCCGGGTGGCGGGGTCCTTCACCTGATCGATCACTTCGAAGGCGAGGTGGGTGTTGCTCCAACCGAGCCCTTGCAGAAAGCTGCCGGTGGCGATCCGCTGCTCGGACTTGCTGCCGATGCTCATCAGCATGGCCATGGCTTTTTGCGGATCCTCGTCGGCGACGATTTCGAGGATCTCGCCGGCGACCTTGCCGCGCAAATGTCCGGGCTCGCCCTTCAGGCGTTCCCACGCCCCGGCCGCGTCTTCCCGCGCGAGGACTTTGTAAACCTCGGAGGTGGAGGTGGATTTCCATTCGCCCTTCAAGCTCTTCGCCCACAGGAGCGCCGCTTCGGGATCCTTCTGCGCCCAGTTCGCGGCTAACATGCCGGCGCTGCGGTCGCCGGCGCGGTCTTTCGGCATGCTGGCGAGTCGCGCGGCGGCGGCTACGGGATCGGTCTTCGCCCATTTCGCGAAAATCTCGCTGGTGTAATAATCGCTGAAGGCTCCCGGGCTGGTTTCCTTTTGGAGTAAATCGCAGGCCGCCGCCGGATCGGTTTCAGAAATCGCCTGAACCAGTTGCCTGCCCGCGGTTTCGCGGATTTCGCCTTTCGGGAGTTTTTCGAATTCCAGCAGCGCCCGGTCCGGATCCACCTTGCCGAGCGCGCCGAAGCAGCTTGCCGCCGCGGTTTTCTGGAAGGACCGGGATTTGCACGCATCGACGAAGGCAATCGACGCCGCCGGATCGACGATCGCCCAGCGCTCGAACAGGGCAGCCATCAACGTGTAGCTGGCGCGGGGGGAGCGGTCCGGATTTTCCCGGGATTCCTGCTGGAGCATCTCCACCAGCGCGTGAATCTCGCCAGCGCCCAGGGAGTTCACCGCCAGCGTGATTTTTGCCGAAGCGACCGAAGCGCCGTGCCGCTTGAAAAGCGCGCGCACGTCGTCCATGGACGCCAGCGAAACCTCTTGCCCGCCGAAGGAGTCGCGCGGACCGCGGGCGGCGGGGCGGGATTCCAGGGGGTTCCGCTGTTCGATATTCGTTTCCGCGGAGGATGCGCTTTCTCTCTGTTTTCCGACGAGGAATCCAAGGCCGAGTGCGACGGGCAACATCATCAGCGCGGGGGATAACTTCATGGTGCTTGGCTCTAGGCGGAATCCGCGGGGAGGTCACGGAGAATCGTTAGGGGACGCGCGCGGCGGGGGGGCATTCGTTTCCGCCGGAGTGTCGTCGCTCACGTGGTTTGGGAGAAAACCCGATTCCGCCACGTTTCCCATGTTGGCGCAGGCACAGCCTCCATTCTCACAAAAACTTCCCGCCATGACTGCGATTCAGAAAGCTCTCGCCGCTGCGGCGGCCGTCGTGGTCCTCATCTGCGGGACAGCGGTTTGTCGATACCAGCGCTTGCCGAAGACTCTTGACCCTGCGGCCGCATCGCTCAAACGGGGTGCTCCCGACCGCGCCCTCTCGCGCAAAACAGAAGCGCTTACCGAGCTGCTCGCCAGGACGAAGGCCGCAAAATCAACGGTGGACCGTGGGAAGGAACTTGAGCGATTGAAGCTGAAGTGGCTGGAG
>JBIPMR010000009.1:0-17641 GCA_044369025.1 Luteolibacter sp. | reverse complement strand
TGCTGCCGAGCACGAGCACCGGCAGATTGAAGGCGAATCCGTTGCGCAGGTTCACCGCGAACTCGGAGCTTTCCGCCTTGCGGCCATTCGCACGGCCGCGCTTCGAGGTTCTGCCGAAAATGCCGCCACTGCGGCTCCCTTCGAAATAAGCGGCCGCCTGGTCATATTCGTCGGAGGCGATGTCGATGGCCATCGAGGCGCGCTCGAGTTTTTCGGATAGATTGTCGCGGTTCCAGCTTTCCGGATTGAACTTGTGGATTTTCGCAAGGTGGTCGGCGAAGGCGACGCGGCATTGTTCGAGCTCTTCGGACTCCTTGCGCATTTCCACCAGTTCGCGGTCGATCAAGGTCAGTGAGCTGGTGAGTTTTTCCGTCAGCTCGAGCTGTTGGGAAATGAACGTGCGCTTGCGGGTCGTGAGTTCCTCCAGTTCGGTTTTTTTGCGTTCGAGCTCCTCGCGCTGCAGTTGGATGCGGTCGAGTTCCTGTTGCGCGTCCTTGAGCTTGCGATCGTAATCTTCGTCGCGCATCAGATGGCCGGAGGGGATTTCCATTTGCGTCGAACGGATCTTGATGTGGTGAGTGTGTTCGCTGGGGGCTGGCATGGGATGGAAATGGGGAAAGAACTTCGATTCGTATAAGCAAATCCGCCACCGGCAGCCAGCGAAATATTTCACCTATCTTGACAAATTCCGGGGCGGTGAGCGCTCGTCACGGCAGCTCCGCTCAGATGTAAAACATCGGCGCGCCTTGGTTGCTGGCCAGGTTTTCCACCGTGATTTGATCCAGCGACTGCTGCAGGCCCGTCGAAATCTGCTCCCACGCCCGGCGCACCGCCTGGCCGGAATCCCCGTCCATCGTCACCGAGCACTGGAGCAGCGCCGGGTCGACCGCCTCCACCACCTGCCGCAGCGTGATCTGATTGGCCGCCCGGCCCAACAGATAGCCGCCCGCCTTGCCGCGGCGGCTGTCGATCAGTCCGGCGCGCCGCAAATCGTTGAGAATTTGCACCAGAAAATTTCCGGATACGGCTTCACGTTGCGCAAGGTCCTCGAGCCGTGTAAGAGTTCGCCCGTCATGGTATTTCGCGAGCTGGGCCAGCGCCCGGCACGCGTATTCCAATTTCTGTGAAATCTTCATGAGCGAATCTCAACAGACCGCCACTCACCCGGCGAGCAAGAATGCGGCGAAGCTTTGCGCCGGTAAAACCGCGGATATCCAAAAGCTCTGGGCAACCCTCCGCAGCGAGGCCGCCCGGGTGGCCATGGAGGAACCCACCCTCAAGCATCTGGTGCATGACGTGATCCTCTCGCGCGAGTCGCTCGCCACCGCGCTCGGCGCCCGGTTGGCCCGCCGGCTGGCCCGCGAGGACATGCCGCGCACCGCCGTGGAACCCTTGCTCAGCGGGGTTTTCGAAACCCACTCGCACATCGTGCACAGCGCCGCCCGCGATCTGCTCGCGATGTTCGAGCGGGATCCGGCCTGCTTTTCGTCGCTCGAGCCGCTGTTGTTTTTCAAAGGTTTCCTCGCTCTAACCACCTATCGGGTTTCCCACCAGCTCTGGCAGGACGACCGCCGCTGGCTCGCACTCTATCTGCAAAGCGTCGCCAGCGAGGCCTTCGCCGTGGACATCCATCCCGCCGCCCGCATCGGCTGCGGCATTCTGTTGGACCATGCCACCTCGTTCGTCGTCGGCGAAACCGCGATCATCGAGGATGACGTCTCGATCCTTCACGAAGTCACCCTCGGCGGCACCGGCAAGGAAACCGGAGCCCGCCACCCGATCATCCGCTCCGGCGTGCTCATCGGCGCGGGGGCGAAAATCCTCGGCCGCGTCGAAATCGGCACCGGTGCCAAAGTCGGGGCCGGCAGCGTGGTGCTCAACGACGTCCCGCCCCACACCACGGTCGCCGGCGTGCCGGCGGTGGTTGTCGGCGTTTCCAGCGAACAGAATCCCGCCATTGAAATGAACCAGAAACTCGATTGCTGCTGCGCGATTTGAATCATGAAGCTCCGTCCCGTTCCGATCCTTCTGTTCTGCCTTGCCACCGCTTCCTGCGACAAGGCCAGGGAGCTCGCCTCCAAGGCCGGCAACGCCGTGCAAAAGGAAATCGCGAACACTGGCGGCACCGCCCCGGGCGCTGCCGCAGAGGCGGAGCTCAAAAAACTCGTTGATCAAACCCCCGAGGGTTTCATTTTCCGCAAAGACCTGCCATTTCCGATCAATCTGGAAGTGCGTGTGACCCTTCACCAGGAGATTGCCAGCCGCGTCCATCAGGTTTCCGCCATCGATGCGAGCGTCGTCGAGCGCAAGGGCACCCGGGTGGTGATCACCAAGCTTGAACGCAGCGGCGATCAGGTGCGCCACACGCTCGAACAATCCACCTTCACCGCTCCCGCCATCGCCGGTGCGAAGGATGCCCCGCAGGCCATCGCCGATCCGCTTTCGCGGGTGGCGGCGGGCACCAAGCCCACCACCTTCAAGCGCTCCGGCGGCTCGTGGAAAGCCAGCAGCAGCGACGGCTTCCGTGCCGCGGTGCTCTCCCAACAGTTAGCCCCGGTGTTCGATCAACTGCTCGTCGAAAACGCCCTCGCGCCGCGAACGCTTTGGTTCGGCAAGCGGCGTTTCAAGGCCGGCGATCAGATCACCATCACCGGCGAGACGCTGCCCGTGCTGCTATCCGGCAAGGCCCACGGCTCGCTGGTGCTCGTCTTCGAAGGGGCAGACGCCGTCGAGGGCCACCCCTGCGGCGTTTTCTCCATCAAGGGTGATTACAGCCGCAAGAACTCCCCGGATTTCGAGGGCAATCTCATCGATGAGGAAGTCAGCATCCAGTCCGGGAAAATCTGGCTCTCGCTGATCCACCCGCTCATTCTCAAACAGGAGTTAGACACCATCCAGACCAGCAAATCCTCCGGCGATGGCGGCCCGTCCCAACGCTCGCAAGGCTCCGTCAAGCTCAGCCTGACCCGCGCCTGGAAGGCCAAGTAGGCAGGCCTCGCGGCTCAAATCTGCGAAGCGCCGAAATACGGGACGAGCGCTTCCGGGATGCGGATCGAGCCGTCGGGCTGCTGATATTGTTCCAACAGCGCCACATAAAGGCGGGGCAGCGCGGTGCCGGAGCCGTTGAGGGTGTGCGGAAAGCGGTTTTTGCCTTCGCCATCCTTGAAGCGGAGTTTCATGCGGCGCGCCTGGTATTCGGTGAAGCAGGAGCAACTGGAAACTTCGAGGTATTTGCCGTGGCCGGGTGCCCAGACTTCGATGTCGTAGGTTTTGGCGGAAGAGAACCCGATGTCGCCGGTGCAGAGTTCGATGGTGCGGTAATGGAGGCCGAGTTTTTGCAGGATCGACTCGGCATGGCCGGTGAGTTGTTCCAGGACCTCGAAGCCGTGGTCCGGGTGGACGATTTGCACCAGCTCCACCTTGTCGAACTGGTGCATGCGGATGATGCCCTTGTTATCGCGGCCGGCGGATCCTGCCTCGCGGCGGAAACACGGGGTGTAGGCGACCATTTTGATCGGCAGCTCGGATTCCGCCAGCAGCGTGTCCCGATAGAGATTGGTGACCGGGACCTCGGCGGTGGGTGCGAGAAACAGGTTGTTGATGTCGGCTTCATCGGCATCGGTGCCATACATGTCGTCCTCGAATTTCGGCAGCTGGCCGGTGCCTTCCATGCACTCGCGTTTGACGAGGTGCGGGACGTTGACTTCCTCGTAACCGTTAGCCGCCTGGGTATCCAGCAGGAAATTGATCAGCGCGCGTTCGAGCTTCGCGCCCTTGCCCCGATAGACCACAAACCCGGAGCCTGCGGTGCGGATGCCGTCGTCCCAACTGATCAGGCCGTGTTTGAGGGCGAGTTCGACGTGGTCCCTGGGCTCGGCGAGGTCCGGTTTGCTGCCCCACTCGCGCACGACCGGGTTGGCCGTTTCGTCGCTGCCGACGGGGCAGGCTTCGTGGGTGAGATTCGGGATGTTGAGCAACAAATCATTCTGCTCGGCGGCGGCGTCCTCCGCCTTCACGTCGAGCGCGGCGATCTGCTCGTTGATGGTGCGGACCTCCGACTCGATGTGAATGGTGTCCTCGCCCTTGGCCCTGAGCTGGCCGATTTCTTTGGAAATGGTTTTGCGCGAGTTCTGCAGCTGCTGCTTGGCGGTTTCCAGCGCACGGCGGGATTCGTCGCAGGCGAGCACCTCGTGCACGAGTTTCCAGTGATCGCCGCCGCGGGCTTTGAGGCGATCTTGAACGGCGGCGGGATTTTCGCGGATGACGCGGATGTCGAGCATGGCGGCGCGATTCTCGCGGGCGATGGGGGGCGGAATCAACGCGAATTTTCAGATATCATTCAATCGGCGTGAGCTCGATTTTGCGGAAATGGATTTCACCGCCCTCGCATTGCAGGCAGATCGCGCCGCGGGTGGCACTGAGGCCGGTGCCTTCGTTCATCAGCGTGCCGTTGACCCAGACCGTGACTTTTTCGCCCTCGCAGCGGATGCGCATCCGGTTCCATTCGCCGGGCGGCTTCTCGGCGCTCGCGGATTTTTTCAGCCAGCGGCGGCCCTGCGCTTCGCTGCCGGCGACGGTGACTTTTTCTCCGATCATCCAGAAATCCCCGGCGTGGCCGGCGGCGAGTTGCACTTCGATCGACTTCGGCCAGACGAACGCCTCGCGCGGCGTGGAGGCGTGGATGAGCACGCCGCTGTTTTCCGGCTTGGTGTCCGGGGCCCAGCGCCATTCCAGATTCAGCTCGTAGTTGGAAAATTCCTTGTCACTGCGGATCACCCCCGGCGGCCGTCCCTGGCAGACGAGCATGCCATCGCGGACCGACCACACCGTGCCGGCCTCGACCTTGGGATCGATGTTGTCGAAGGACCAGCCGCTGAAATCCTTGCCATTGAAAAGCGCCTGGGGCTCCGCCGCCTGCAGGAGCGTGGACATCAGAAAGGCGGACGTTAGTTCCCGGATCATCCCTTTCCCCTATCAGCTCATGATCGGGGTTGCAAGCAAAGCCGTGGAACCCGATGATTTTCCCATCAAAATGTTGAGACGCGCACGATCACCGGAAGAAATGGAGGCCCTCGGACGGGAAGCCGCGGCGAGCGCCGCGGCAGGGACGGTGATCGCACTGGTCGGCGGCTTGGGAGCGGGGAAAACCCACTGGTGCAAGGGATTTGTCGCGGGGATCGGATCGGCGGCGGAGGTGACGAGCCCGACTTTCGGGTTGGTGCATGAATACTCCGGCGGGCGGCTCCCGGTGTTCCATTTCGATTTCTATCGGCTGGATTCGCCGGAGGAACTGCTGGCCCTCGGGTGGGACGAATACCTCGAGGCGGACGGCGTGATCCTCGCCGAATGGGGTGACAAGTTCCCGGAAGTGTTGCCGCCGGAAACGGTTTGGATTCAGTTCGCCACCGAGGAGGATGGCAGCCGGACGCTGACGCGCGCGGACATTTGAAATCACATGCCGGCGGCCATCGCGTCCGCGCTATCGACCAAGCGACCCGCCGAGCGCACCACCGCTCCGGGCAGACCGCAGGAATTGAGGGAAAGCACCAGCCCGGCCAGCGTGATCAATTGCAGGATTCGTTTCATGGCGTGGAGCATGTCCAGCGCTCACCCGGAGTCAAGCCGCCGAAACCGCCTGTTTTTCGAAAAACAGGGTGAATTCGAGCCGGTTGTAGGTCAGGTGGGTTTTGGCGAACAAATGCAGGCCCGCCGCCGCCGCGGATTCCACCACCGTGTGATAAAGGGCATTGATCTCCGGAACCGTGACGACGCCCGGGGTTTTCAAAGTGAAAATGACCAGCCCGCCCTCGATCAGGTGCTTCGACAGCCGGGCGACATGCCGGATCGCGTCCAGCGCCTCGCCGTTCATGTCCGAGAGGATCGCGTCGTAAAATGTGCCGGGCGGCGGTTGGAAATCCGCCACGTCGGCGAGCAGGAAACGCAGCTTCGGCGCGCGATCCAGCCGCTTGTCGAGCGGGGCGCGGTCGATCGCGGTCACTTGGTATTTGCGGGTCAGCAACTCGGAAGTCATGCCGCCGGGGCAGGCTCCGAGTTCGAGCCAGTGGCTGCCTTCCGGCGGCAGCGGGCGATTCAGCAGCAGATGATGCAGCGCCTCGGCGATCTTGGCCCCGGCGCGGCTGATGGTGTCCGGCGAGCTTTGGCTGATGAATTTGGTGCCGCCGGGATAGAAGCCGTTGCACGCTTTCGGGCTCTGCATGCCGCAAAACAGACCCTCTTTGCCGACGAGGCAAAACAGTGTCGGCGCGGTGCTGGCTTGGGCTTCGATCTCCTTGAACGCCGCGACCGCCGGCGGAAACAGCTGGAGCGTGCGGCCCCGTAGATTGGAGGCGAGGGTTTTGTAATAACGGTTCGTCACTCCGGGATCGAGCTGGCCGATGAAGATCGCCTGCGGGTGGTGTTGCGCGAATTTGCGGAACATCGCCTGCGCGGCCTTTTCCACAAAGCCCTCCATCTGCTCGGGATTGCAGGGCCAACTGTGATGCACCGGCAGATTCCAACGCACGAATTTACCGGCATCCGACTCACGCAGCGCGCTTGCCTCGCCCATCCGGACCAGAAAATAACCGCTGCCGAGAGCCTTGAACGACTCCCCACCGAGGCTTTCCACCAGCTCTCCGGTCAGATCCGCGAACACTTCGGAAACGCGGATCAACCAGTGCGTCGGGGGTGTGAGATGCGGTTCCAAAATCATTTTTTCTGCGCGCAGCGATAAGCCGATCCAAACGCCGAAGCAATCCCGGAGTCGGCAGGGTCGGAATGGATCCGGGTCGATTTTAACCGGTCACGAAACTTTTCCCGGTGCTGGGAGTTCTTGAGAATGACGCGGTTGCCTGAGTGCCTCCGGTTACCCATCGCAAAACCAATCATCATGAAAACCTGCATCCAGACACTCGCCATCATGGCGCTCGCCGCCTCATTTTCCTTCGCCGAAGAAGCGCCAAAAGGTCCTGAAAAGGGCAAACGTCCGAATCCCGAAAAACTCTTCAAGAAGCTCGACACCGACAACACCGGTTCGCTGAGCCTGGACGAGTTCAAAGCCTCGCCCATGGGCAAACGCAATTCCGAGAAGGCTGAGCAAATCTTCAACAAAATGGACAAGGATTCCGCAGACGGCGTCAGCCTCGAGGAGTTCAAAGCCCACGCCCCAGGAAACGGCAAAGATAAAGGCAAAGGCAAGAAAAAGCCCGCCGAAGCTGCTGCGGAGTAATTTTCCGGCTCGCTCACCCCGAATATCACCCATCCGCCGCCGGCAACCCCGGCGGCGGATTTTTTCGTGGATCGGGCAGCTGATCCGGGCACCACAAGTCCGGCGAACCCTCCGAATCCCTGGCCGCACAATCGGCAGAACGACCGGGATTGGGATTCGTCGGACTTGTCCCTCCGATTTCTAGCGGCTGAGGTCTTCCTGATACATCAGCTTGAAGCCGCTCTGATGGAGAATGGCCACGGCGAATTCGTAGTCTTCGACGTGCATCGCCAGCATCGACTGGCCCTCGGGGCTGGGCATCAGGGCGTAGGCGAAGTCGATGTTGGTTTCGGCGATCATCAGCGTGTCTAGCGACTGCAGCAGCCCCGGGCCGGACTCGCGCATGGCGATGACGACCAGCTCGCAAGTGGTGTGCGGGATGCCCTTTTCCATGAACAGGTGCTCGGTGGTGTCCGGATCCGAGACGACGAGCCGCGCGATGGTGGCATCGCGCGAGTCCTGCACGCTCAGGCCGACGACTTCGATGGCGGAGGCGCGCAGCAACTTGACCAAGGCGGCGAGTGCGCCGACGCGGTTGGGTAACAGAACGGAGAATTGGCGGACGGGCTCGCCGTGATCGATGATGGTTTCGGTTTCCATGGCAGATAGATTGGGGATTTCAGCCGCGCGGACCGCGCAGCGGAATGGTTTGCACGGCGCCGGTGGCGGCCTCCTCGATGACCATTTGGTTAGGGCGCACGTCGGAGACGATGTATTCGGTGCCGTCGGTGGCTTTGAAGCGCTGGCCGGGAGAGGCGACGTAGCGTTTTCCAGTGGCGGCATCCTCGACAAGCGCCGCCGGATCGTGGGCGTTGGAGGAAATCCCGGAAATCCACTCGCGGGTGGTGCCGGTGGAGGTGTCGCGGACATCAACGACGGAAACTTCCATCGGCAGGCCGGCGCTGAGTTTGCTGTCTTCCATCCGGCGCCGCACCCGGACCACTTGCAGCCGTGAGCCGGGAATGGTTTCACCGACCCGCACTTTCACCTCGCGAGTGGTGGCGCCCGGGAGGGTCACGGTGGCCGTCCCGCCCTGCACCGACTGGACTTGGACCGGCACCTGGCGTTCGCGGTAATGGCGCATCACCAACGGCGGCAACGGAAATGGCGGGGCCACGGATGGCATCTGCCGGGCAAGCTGCGGACTCGGCATCGGCCGGCTGAGAACCTGCCCATCCAGCGGCTGGGAAGCGCCGCGCTGCATCGCCGGCCCGGCGGGGACCTCCAACAAGGCGGCGTCTGCGGAGGAAACGTCGGTGACCGTGGCGTTTTCCACCCGGGAGGGGACTGAAAAGGATTTGGCGATCGCGGTGTCGACGAAAAGATCCATCGCAGAGGCGACTTGCCCGGGGGATTCGAGGGTGAGTTCGCTGGCGAAGGGTTCGCGTGAGATCATCGTGGCGATTTCCGAATGACCGGCGGCCTGCGCCAGATCCACGGCGGTGCGGCCTTCGGGATCCATGGCATATCGGCCGGCTCCGATATCGAGCAGCAGTTCCACCGCTGCCTGGTGGCCGTTTTCCGCAGCAATCATCAACGGCGTGCGGCCGTCTTCCATCCGCGCGTAAACGGAAGCGCCGTAATTGGTCAGCGAATCGATCACATCCGCCCGCCCGACCAGCGCGGCGAGCAGCAGGGCGGCATCGAGATCCTCGCGATTGTAGGGAGCAAGCTCACCCACCGCACCGCTGCTGCCTTCGCGAACGGCAAGCATCAGCGGCATGAAATCGTCCTGGTCCTTCAACCGCGGATCCGCCCCCTGCCGCAGCAGCCAACCGACCATGCCGGTTTGATCCGCCATCACCGCCGCCATCAGCGGGGTGCGCCCGGCGGCACCGCGCAGGTCCACCGGAAGGGCGCGGCTCAGCAGGAAATCGGCCGAAGCCTGCGCCCCGGCCGAGGCGGCGACGTGGAGTGCGGAATCGCCGTCCGGGTTGCGCAGATCCGGCTTGAAACCGGCGGCGATGAATTTTTTCAAAGCGGCGGCATCGTTTTCGCGGCTGGCGCGGAACCATTCCGCTTCGGTGAGCTGGTAGCCCGCCTCGCCCAGCTCGGATTTCAAGGTCTCGCCGCGCTTCTTGCAGGAGGCCAACCCACCGAGGGAAATGGCCACCGTCGCGAGGCCGATCGGGATTCTGAAAAACCACTGCATTGGCAAAAAGGATACTTTTGTTCACTTAAGGGTTCAACCCCGAACCTTGGAGCTTCTCAATCCGCACGATCCGGCAAACCCCGTCGCGCACCACAAAGCGCACATTGCAGCCGCAGAGCGAAGCGCCGAATTCGCGACTGCCGTCCGCCACTTGCGTCGCCGGTCGCGGGTCGAGCGAGAGCGCCTCGGTGACCACCGCCTGCGCCCGCAGCGGCAGGCGTTGGAAATCCTCGGTGGCGGCGCGGTCCACCTCGACGGGCAAGCGCCGGATTTCCTCCCGGGCAAATCCGGCGGTGGCGTCCGGCAGCGCCTCGGCATACGGCAAATACGGTTTTACATCGTAAACCGGCGTGCCATCGAGCAAGTCCAGGCCACCCAACAAAAGCACCGGGCCCTCGGCCGCTGTCAGATCGACACCTTCCAATTTCACCAGCGACAGCCCGAGTCCGTTCGGTCGGAACGTCGAGCGGCTGGCGAACACCCCGACGCGCTCGTTGCCGCCGAGCCGCGGTGGCCGCACCGTGGGCTTCCACCCTTGGGCCAGCGTTTCGTGAAACCCGAAAATCAGCCACAGATGGGAAAACCCGTCGATCCCGCGGATCGCCTCCGGGCTGCGGTAGGCTTCATGAAACACCAACCGCCCCCACGCACTCGGGCACAGGCCCGGCTGGCGGGGCACGCCGAATTTCCCGCCAAAACAGGAACGGACGATGCCGATCGGATCGAGTGTCATTCGCGGCCCCGTTTGCGGCAATCAGCGGGTCTTGAAATGGATGCTGGAGCGCAACACCGTGCCTTCGCGGCGGGAATGCACCGTCATTTTATCGAGATCGCCCAAGACGCCGATGGAGTCCTCGATGAGTTGTTTTTGCTCCGGGGTGAGCGGCGCGCCCATGAGGGCTTCCGCGTTTTCGTCGGCGAGCTTGGCGGTTTCCTTGGCGTAGGTTTCCAGTGCCTTGAAGTTCACGTTGAACACCAACCCGCTGCGGGTTTCGCCGCCGGTGGCGGCCTGGGCGATGAGGTCGAGCGCCTGGTTCTTCGAGGTCGAGGCGGCCCACCATTGATCGCCGACGGTGACCGATGGCAGGAAATCGTCATTGAAGAACGGCAGCGGGAAAAACCAGGTGGTGAGACCGTCTTTTTCCGAGCTGATCGGCTTTTGCATCGGGATTTCCTGGCCGACCATGCCGCTGACCTTGCCCAGGATCGCGGTGGTGGTGACGTT
Source organism: Luteolibacter sp. (assembly GCA_044369025.1). Lineage (GTDB taxonomy): Bacteria > Verrucomicrobiota > Verrucomicrobiia > Verrucomicrobiales > Akkermansiaceae > Luteolibacter. The sequence continues at coordinate 6,997 of JBIPMR010000009.1, read as the reverse complement.
CATTTTTTCCCACGAAGTCGAGAGTTTCGCACGATCCGTGACCGGTGAAATCATTGAAATCCGCGGCACTTTCATTTTGTCCACCACGACCTGCGGGATCCCGGGGACGGCCGGAGCCATGCCCTTGAGATCGACGACCCAAGCGGTTTCGCCGCCCAGGCTGCCACCGAAATCCACGTTGTAGGTATTCCACAGCGCGACCAGGTCGCTGCGGAAATTTTCGTCGAAGATCTTCGCCATCCCGGTGAATTGGGCGATCGGCCCGTCTTCAATCGGCAGTTCGGCGACCTTCATGGTCATCGCGTAGGCGGTCTCAAACAGCGCTTCGAAATAGGCGCGCATCTTTTCGTCGTAAGCGGCGTCCACCGTCATGTTGGCGAACAGCACGACGTCGGATGAGTCGCCAAGATGCCCGAGTTTGTTGGGCGAGGTCCATGCCAGCGCGCCGTTGTCAGCTCCGCCGTAGGATTCGATTTTCAGGCCTTCCTCGAAGAAGGCGACGGTGCCCAGCGTCTCGTTGCTGACCAGTTTTTGCAGCGCGGCTTCGCGCTCGGCGACGATTTGAAACATCGCTTCCAAGTCGCGGGTGTCGCCGAGGCCATCGGCTCCGGAAATCCCGTCACGCAGGCCGTTGGTCATGTCCGCGAGTCCGCCGGCGGAGGCGTAAAGCTGGTCCATCGCCGCTTTCTGGCCGTAAACCACCGCGGCGAGTTCCTTGGACGCGTAGGCGTCGGTGAAGGCAAGCGCGTCGGTGGAAACCATCGACTGGCCGAGCTCGCTGGCAAGATTGAGGTCGTCCGCCGCCGCTCCGAGGAACAGCAGCACGTAGTCGCCGATGGTGCCGCTGAGAATCACGAGATCCTTTTTGGCGACCACCGCAAGCAGTTGCTCCACGGTTGTGGCGTCGAGGTCCTCTTCCATGCTCGCGCGGTCGGCGGCCATGGTGGCGGAAATTTTCGCGCCGGAGACTTTGAAGCCTGCGAATTTCTGACCGGCCTTTTCAATTTCCACCGGTTCGACCATCTCGCCGAGCATGTTGAGGTTGGCAAGCAGCGCGGCCACTTGCTGGGCGGCAGCCGGGCGCTGGTCGTCGCCGACGCGGAAGGCGAAATAAAGCGGCGGCATTTTCGTCCGCTCCAACAGCGGAATCCCGGAGTCAGGGTCCTTCAATAAATCGGCGACCAAGTCCGAGCTGTAGCCCTCGGTGAGGGATTCTTCGAGGTCTGCGATGTCGCCCTTGCGCGCGGCGGCGACGAGTGATTTGGCGAGGCCGCGCATTTGGAAATAGGTCATGCGGCGGTTGAGCGTGAGCAGGTTGGCGGTCTGTTCGCCGGTGGATTTGCCCATCGCCATGGTGAATTCGGTGCCGAAAAGCATCGCCGGGCCCATCGGCTCTTCCATCGCGGCATCCTCTGGCGCACCGGCATCGGCGTCTTGCTCGGCCTCCGGAATTTCGATCTCGTCGTCCATTTCCTCCGGGTCATCCATCGGCACCATCCCGCCGGCCATCTGCGTTTGCACCAGCTTCCAGAGCTTCGATGCCATCACGCGGTCCGCCGACTTCGTGCCATTGTGAAATGCCAGCACCGCCTCGGTTTCCTGCGGCAGGTGTTTGACAAACCCGAGCTTGGCCGCGCGCTCCTCCGCGCTGATCGCCGGAACTGCGGCCGCCGGGGCCTTCACGGCGTCCGGAGCTTTCACCGCATCCGCCACCGCCGCCGGGGTTTCCGGTGCCTTGGCCTCTTCCTTCTTTTTGCATGCCCCGAAGCTCAACGCCACGGCAGGGATGATCAGCCAATTCGCACGATGTTTCATAGAGACCGGGAAATTAGAATTCCAGACCACCCTCTAGCAAGCAGATTGCCCCGAATTCCAAAAAATCACCCGACGGCCGCGCCCCGACTTTCAAGTTCTTTGCATATCCGGGTTGCGGGAACTCAGAGTCTGTGGATGTTTAGCCAGTCTCTACACCATGGCAGCCACCACCTCCCAGCCACCTCGCAGCGATGTGTTTCCCTTCGAACTCGTCCGCCCCGAACTCGAACGCGTTGAAATCGCCATCCGCGAGCAAGTCCGCGGTTTTGACCCCGCCGTCGAGCCCTACGTCGCCTACATCTGCAACACCTCCGGCAAACGCATCCGCCCCGCGCTCGCCATCCTCATCGGCGGTGCCACCGGCGGCGTCACCGAGGATCACCTGAAAATCGGTGTCATCCTCGAGCTCATCCACATGGCCACCCTCGTCCACGACGATATCATGGACGGCGCCAACACCCGCCGCATGGTCCCCACCGCCAACGCGAAATGGGGCAACGCGCTTTCCGTCCTGCTCGGCGACGCGCTCTTCTCCCACGCCCTCACCCTCGCCACTGATTTCAACAGCATCGACATCTGCCGCAAGGTCGGCAACGCCGCCCGCGAAGTCTGCCAGGGCGAAATCATCCAGACCCAGCGCCGCTTCGACCTCACCTTCACCAAGGCCGAATACTTCCGCATCATCGAGATGAAAACCGGCGCGCTGTTCGCCGCCGCCACCGGCCTCGCCGGAAATCTATCCGGCCTCGCCCCGGAGGTCGAGGCCCGCCTCACCAGCTACGGCATGAAACTCGGCACCGCCTATCAGATTTACGACGACTGCCTCGACCTCGTCGGCTCCGAGGAAATCGTCGGCAAAACCCTCCGCACCGATCTGATCAAGGGCAAGCTCACCCTGCCCATCCTCAATCTCCTCGAAACCGCCTCCGAGGCCCAGCGCATCAAGCTCAACAAGCGCATCCTCGCTCAGGAGCCCCTCGATCTCCCTGTCTTGTTAGGCATCGCCGAATACGAAGGAGCCATCGAAAGCGCCGTGGACACCGCCCTCGCCCTGCTCGCCGAAAGCCGCGAAGACCTCGCCCCGCTCGGGAAATCCGTCCACTCGGACGCGCTCGCCCAGATCACCTGGTTCCTCGCCGGGCTGCTGGAAAAGTGCCGCCGCTGAGCGTGGATCGGGAGCTGAAAGATCCACCCGCGGAAGCGGGGTATCGATCTCCTGGTCATGCGAAACTTGTCCATCGGTTTGCGGGTTGCCGGAATGGTGCCCTTGGCCACTGCCCCGGGGGCGGCGGGTGACGGTTTTTCATGGGTGCAAACGGAGACCGGCCTAGCTCTATCAAAGCCTGTCACCCGCCGAACACAACTCGAAGATGAGTCATGAAATCCGCGGCCGGTGGCGGCAAAGTTGAGCCGGAAATTCAGCGTCGGTTGTTTGAATCCGCGATTTGCCTGCGGGTCTCTTCAGGCAGGCCGCTTGAGTCGAGCCAGACCCTGGCGGCATCGGGATCCCGGCGGAAATAAGCCTGCCCGGCGCGGGTCAGCGAGGTTTGGCGAAGCCCCGGATCCCGGATGTCCTGCGCCCAACTGATCGCGAGCTGGGGGTTTTGCCAGGCGTATCCCATGGCAAACCCGCTGATCGCCGAATCCCGCTTTGGCGATTGCGGCATGGCCACGAGGTATTCACCGGCTGCCGCCGGATCGCGGTCCTCCCAGTCGCCGAACGCATTGCGCAGCCCAGCCATCTGGCCGTTTCCTGTGGGAAGTCCTTCCAGCCATCCGACTGCCGCCACCGGATCATTCTGCGCCCACGTCCCGCCCACCCGTTCGATGGTCCGGGCAGCGTAATCCTCGCCGGCGAATTTTTGCGCCCAGCGCGCCGCGCCAGCCGGGTCTTTGCGGGCATAAACATCGGCGATCCGGCTCATCGCGGTTCCTTTCAACGGGCCGTCGGGTAGCGCTTCCGACCATTGGGAGGCGGCTTCGTGTCCGGCAGCGCGCAGGGTCTCGTTGGCGACGATTTCCATCAGGTTTCCGGCCCGGCCGTCTCCTTGGCTGCTGAGACGGAGCACCAGATCGGTGGCCAAACTTCGGTCATGGTGGGCGAGTCCGGACACCACGCTGGCCGTGAGTTCGTCCCGCTGGCCCTGCATTTCCGCGGGCAACTTGTCGAGCAAGGCAAGCGCCTCGCCCGGATTTGCGGCAGCCCAGCCCGTCATGGTGATGGCAAGATCGCGCTCGGAACTCCCGGCGGCGTGATCGAAGGCGGCCTTGCCGTCGAGTGCGCCCCAACTGTAGTGGAAATCGTTCCATTGCTCGCTGTCCGCGCCGAGGGTGACCAGTTGCGAGCGGATGTCCTTGGCGTTTTCGGGAGTGAGTGCTTCCAGCAGCTTGGCGAAAGCAAGCCGGCGGGTGATGGGATTCGGGTCCTTCAAGGCTTGCGCGGCGAGCGCGTCCAGGCTCCCGGCGGCCGACACGATGTTGCCGAACAACCTGGAAAGCTCGCTGTCGCTGCGATTCGCCGCAGCGCGATCGCCACTCCGACCCGCTCTGGCCGCCGATTCCATTTCTGAAAAACGGGCGCTTGCCCTGGTGTTTCCGACAGTGCCCTCGTCTCCGCCACCGGTTCCTCCCGCCGGTCCGCCACGCCGCGAACCCACGACAAAAGCACCCAGAACGGCGGCAGCCCAGCAACTGTGTATCATCAGAGTCCTTTTCATGACACGCGCATCCTATAGCGATTCCTCTTTCGGGCAACCCTGTCCTTTCCGGTTGCGCCGATCTAGCCGATATAACCTACACCCAGGTCCATCGCCATTTCCTTCAGCCGCTCGTCGAAGGTCCAAAGCGGAACCTCGGCGATCACCGCCGAGGCGAGGATCTGCGCATCGTTCCACTGGATGCCCCGGCCCCAAAGCCGACGGGATTCCACCATCTGCCGGGTCTCGTCGAAAGTGGCGATCGGCGGCCGATCCAGCTGGATGAGATCGAAAATCGTCTGCTCCCGGTTTTTCAACGTCCCCATCGAGAGCTCGCCGACGACGATGGGGTGGCACCAGATTTCCCCGTCCACGAGCATGTCCACCAGCAGCGGATTCCGCTGGCGGAAATGCCTGACCCAGACGCAAGTATCAACGAGCACCGGTTTCATAACGGCTCGTCTGCGACTTTCGAACTGATGCTGGAAGGCCTGCCGAACGATACCCGCGAATCCCGCGGGGCGATGTCAAAATCCGGCATGCTCCCGCCCAAGGCGGCCAGCCTGCGAGCTGCCATCCGCTTGACATACGCCTCCAAAACGAAGTTCAGCAACTTGGACTTTTCGTCGATCCCGCTGAAATTCGCGGCGGAGGCTAGCAAATCGTCATCCAAAGTGACCGTGGTTCTCATGTCTCAAATGATGCACTTTTTGATGTTTGATTCAAGCGTTTTTTTCCCGCCACAACCCGCCGATTCCGCGATGGACCTTTGGCCGCAGATAGGCAACAAGCGCGCCGCTTCATGTCCGCTCTCCTCTCCGCCAACGAAATCCGCCTCACTTACGGTTACCAAACGCTGCTCGACGGCGTCACCCTCGCGGTGTCCGCCGGGGAGAAAACCGGCATGGTCGGCCGCAACGGTTGTGGCAAAACCTCGCTCCTGAAAATCCTCACCGGCGAGCAAATGGCCGATTCCGGCGAAATTTCCCTGCGCCGCGCGCTGCGCGTCGGCTACCTGCCCCAGGAATTCGAGCTCGATCCGGAATCGACCGTCCAGGAAAACATCGCCTCGGGCGCGGCCGACATCGTCGACGCCATCCGCCGCTACGAAAACGGCGAAGGCAGCGACGCCGAACTCTCCGATCTGCTCCATCTCATCGACCACGCCGACGGTTGGAACCTCGACGCCCGCATCAAGGCCACCTCCACCGCGCTCGGCACCCCGCCGCTCGATGCCGCCGTCGGCCCGCTATCCGGTGGTGAAAAACGCCGGGTCGCCCTCTGCCGCGCGCTCGCCTGCCAGCCGGATCTGCTGCTGCTCGACGAGCCGACCAACCACCTCGATGCCGAATCCATCCGCTGGCTCGAAGAATACCTCAAAGGCTTCCCCGGCGCGGTCATCTTCGTCACCCACGACCGCTATTTCCTCGATGTCATCGCCACCCGCATCATCGAGATCGACCAAGGCCGCGCCTTTTCCCATCCGGGAAACTACACTGCGTTCCTCGAATCCAAGGCGATCCGCCAGCAAATCGCCAGCCAGACCGAGCGCCGCCGCCAGCGCTTCCTGCGCGAGGAACTCGAATGGGTCCGCGCCGGCGTCAAGGCCCGCGGCACCAAGCAGCGCACCCGCCTCGACAAATTTTACGAAATCGAAGGCATGGAAGCGCCCCCCGAAGAGCGCGAAATGGACCTGCTCATCCCGCCGCCGCCGGATCTGGGGAACATCGTCGTCGAACTCGAGGGCGCGGGCGTCAACGTCGGTAGCGAAGGCTCGCCGCGCTGGTTGTTCCGCCACCTCACCCTCAGCCTGCGCCCCGGCCAATGCACCGGCATCGTCGGCCGCAACGGCGTCGGCAAAACCACCTTGCTCAAACTCTGCCTCGGCCAAATCGAGCCCACCGAAGGCACCGCTGTCACCGGCAAGCGGGTGAAAGTGAACTACATCGACCAAACCCGCATGCAACTCGACGGCACCGGCTCGCTGCTCGACGAAATCTCCGACGGCAACGAAAAGCTGATGTTCGGCAACCAACCGCTCGGCGCCCGCAATTACCTCCGCCGCTTCCTCTTCGACGACAAACGCATCAACGAGCGCGTCGATCTGCTCTCCGGCGGCGAGCGCGCCCGCCTGATGCTCGCCAAAGTCCTCAAAAACGGCGGCAACGTCATCGTCCTCGACGAGCCCACCAACGATCTCGACCTCCCCTCGCTCCGCATGCTCGAAGAAGCGCTCGCGGTTTTCGACGGCTCCGTGATCGTGGTCTCCCACGATCGCTATTTCCTCGACCGGATCTGCGACCAAATCATCGCCTTCGAAGACAACGGCATCGCCGTCCAGGCGGGAAATTACTCCTACTACCTCGAAAAACGCCAAGCCCGCGAGCAGGCCGAGCGCATTCAAGCCCAAGCCGCCGCCCGCGCCGCCGCCGCCCGCCACAAAGCCGCCACCGCCGCCAGCACCCCCGCGAAAAAAGGCCGCAAGC
>JBIPMR010000258.1:0-5599 GCA_044369025.1 Luteolibacter sp. | reverse complement strand
CGGTGGAGAGTAAGTCATCGGCGATGATGGAGGAGGCCCAGTTTGTATCGAGACTCCAGAGGCCGTTGGCATCGACGCTCCAAGTGCCGGTGGCGGCCGTGGCGTGATTGACCAGCAGCGCGAGCGCGGCGGAGGTCTGGAGAAGGAGGAAACGAAGGCGATGGGTAGGTTTCATGGCTGGTGGTTGTGGGGATGCGATGGATTGTTGGTTGATACGATTTTGCTTTTGGCGTGAAGGCGGTTGAAAGAGCCGGTGGGAAGGGGCTTGGGCAGGGTTTGGTGGGTATTTTCAGAGCTCGGGGGCTGGGCTTTTGCTGAGCTGAAGATCAAAACGTAGCCTATTTTTCGGATTTGGGTATCATGTGTTTACAGGATGCCCGCAGATTTTCCGGGAATCGTTTTCTCATGGCCGACTCACTTCCTGCCACCAACTTCAATCGAAACCGTTTCGGTCGTGGATAAGGGCAGCCAGAGCACAAGCGCGTAGGATCCGTCCGTGTCCACCTCGATGCCTGCCTGATAATCCACGCCCTGCGTTTTGGCCTGGCCGTTGATTTTCAAAGTCACGCTGCTATCCGGGCTGCCCCAATTGGCGATGAGGAACGCAGGATTTTCCAGCGGCTGCTCCTTGCTGGCGCGCAGCGTGAAGGCGACGGGCCCGGTGGTCTTCGCGAATTTGAAGGCTCGTTCCCGTTTCTCGTAGCCGAGGGGATCGCAGCCCTTCGTATCCGTGACGGCGGGTGCGAAGTTCCAAGAACGGTTCAAGGAGGTGGGTTCGTCGGGCTGTTTGTCGGTCAAACCATACATGACCATCGCTTCGATGTTGTTGCCGTTGGTGTGACGCAGTTCGTGGAAGGTGCGGGGCATAAGGACGATGGGCGATCAATTATGATTGGGGAACCTCCGGCAACTAAGGGCCGGCACAACAACATCACATTTCCTTCCAAGTCCGTCGTCAGTTTCATTTTCGGAACATTTCTTCCGCCGGCACGTTGAAGATTTCCCAATCGCGAAAGCGGCCTTTTTTCTCGGAAGGCATTTGGTAACCACGCAACCAGACCTGGCCATCCTTCTCGAACAACGAAGTCACGGCAAGGGAGTCATCCTTCACGCTGCCCCACGATTTTTCACCTGTGCCTGGAGCGATGAAAACCGGGGCTGTTAATGCCTCAACCTCGTGAGTGGCCGCCACCCCATCTGAGGAGTCGGACGGGATCAAGAAATACTCGAGCTTTTGCTGCCCGTAGAGACGCAGGTCGTATTTAGGAGCGCGTTTTTTCCACCATGCGTAGTGAATGCGATTGGTCCACTCTTTCCCGCCCCAAGCAAGTGTGTTGGCGATGACTCCGTTTTGCACCCAATGCTTGGGAGTGCCACGGTTCACATAAGTTAAGCCTCCGCACTGAACCCAGTTCTGGGATAGGATCTGGTCGCCTTCCCGGGCCGACTCGAATCCGAATGGCGCATCATGCCGGATGTCTCCACCCGGTGTGGGATAGTAGACATTAAGCTTGGTTTTTTCGATGTGAAAGTCGCCGATTTCGTCGCCGTCAAAGTCACATTCCACTTCGACTTTGATCACCGGTTGATGCTTGAAGAAAATGTAGCGCTCGCGCATTGGGATGCCACGGCCAATGGCTGGGCCGCTCTGCGCTTGCCCAAATATACCCGTGCGTTCCAGCACGCTACACACGTCACCGTCGTAGAACTTGCAGGTCGACGAGCGATTGTTCACCCAAAGGTTGCCGATCACCGCTCGGATTTCACCGCCGAGGTAATCGCCGCTGGTTACGAGCTTCCGGCCCTTAGCGGTGGTGAGCGTCTCCATCAAACCTTCCTTCGAGAGCTTCACGCGGTAGAACTTCGTATTCAGTTGTTCCGGCAGGGGAACTTCTTTTGACTCACCACCGGAACCCTTGGCGAGCGGGAAGCTCCGATAACCACTTGCAGGCAGATCAACAAAACCCACAAATTTCTCACCCACCTTCTGCAACTTTGCCCCGCCGCCGGGGACTTCATCGGCGCCGACTTCCAGCAAAGCGGTGCGAGGCCGGGGCAATCCATTAAAAATGGCGATAGAGTTGGGGTCCGGTTGCACCAGGGAAGCCGCGACTTCGCCCATGAGCTTGCGGTCTTCCGCCACGACATTTTTGAACTGGTCGATGGCTTTACGGCGCAGATCGGTAACCTCAATCCATGTGGCATCGTGATCCTGATATTTCAGCACTGTGCGCCAGAGGAGGCCAAGTTTGTCCTGACGGTCGAGCGGCTTGCCAGCCAATCGCGACATCGCGAGCATATTGCCCGCCAACACCGTGGATTCTTCGGCCGCTTTGCTGGCGCGCAAATGCTCCTCAGCCCAAATACCTTCGGTGTAGCAGTAACCAATCTGGATACAGCCGCAAGCTCGCGGCGGTGCGGCTTTGAACCGTTCCTCCACCGCCGGTCCCAGCAACACTGGTCGCGCCCAAGCAATAGGATTGTGGTATTCCTCGAGGTCGGGAAAATCGATCCAGAGCGGCGGACAGCTCCACAAATCTTTCATATATTCGTCATTAGGCTTCGTCGACCGAACGGCGGTGGCGAAGTAGCCCGGAATACTCGTGCCGTCAGGCGCGTGAGTGTGGATGAACTCCTCGCCTTTCCGCAGGTAAATGCCACTTTCATGCCCGAGGAATTGGAACGGCCCCTTGGTAATCGTAATTTGCCAGGGGTAGTTCGGCATTACCACGAAATCGTAACCAAAGTGGCGCAAAACTTGCGGGACTTGCGGATACAGGTGATTCTCCTGGTGCGCATGGATGTTGACGCGCTGGCCGAAGAGCCTCTGGAAAATCGGCAACCCTTGCTCGAACTGCTGCCAGTTGGCCTCCGAACCGTGAACGCAGGTGTGTGCCAATGAATACTCGCCACCGACAAAATCCAACTGGCCCCGTTGGTGCGCCGCCTGCATCCGCTGCATCACATCGGGGAAGCGAACCGCAATGTCTTCCAGTGCGCACGCTGCCCATTCGTAATTGAGCGTCAGCTTCGGATCTTTCTCCAGCGAGGCGAGATTGCGCTTCACCCGCTCCAGATATTGTTCAGCGGTAGCCGCGCCCCACGGCGGAATGCGCTCGCCAATAGTCGGTTCGCCCCGATCCTCGTCCACGAGCATATACATCGGGTGGTAGCAGATGGCAATCTGCCAGTCGAAATGCTTGCGGATATCAAACGTCTCTTGGGCCAGACCGGAGAACGGCTGGGTAGCGGCGAGCAGGCAGCCACCGAGAAGGAATGTTTTCAAGAAGTGCATGGGTCGTTTCCTTTTTATTTGTTGAAATAGACCTGCTCCATCTGGGCCCAGCCCTTCGAGCCAGTCAGGGGCATCTGCATGGGATCGCAGACCTTCAGCCACTCCTTGTTACGAGGCTCAGCGTCCAGCTTCGCCATGTCGGTTTCGAAGTCTTTGCCGGTGTATTCGTAGTATCCGAACTCATACCACTTGCCCTCGATCTTCTGGAGGAAAATCGAGAAATTGCGCAGGTGGTATTTGACGAGTAGATCACGCACGCCGGGATTGGAATCGGCGTGGAGCCGCTTGTATTCCTCCAGCTTTTTCGGCTGGAGTTGAATCACCATGCCGACGCGTTTCGTGGACTGGGTAGAACAGCCGCTGCAAAAGACGAGCGCGGCGGATATAAGCGAATAACATATTAGTTTCATTTTCATATTGGGTGGATGTTTGATCATGGCTTTTATCGGGTTTACTTATTGATGATTATGACTTTCTGATCGTAACAATTTTTAAAAAACATTAAAAATCTGTCCTGCATATTGACATTTTTTGCGTCCCGCCGTTTGAGCCTTTCGCCTGCCAAGACACCTTCTTGTAATGCTGAAGTCGTTTTCTCATGGCCGACTCATTTCTTGCCACCGACTTCAATCGAAACCGGCTCGGTTGTGGATAAGGGCAGCCAGAGCACAAGCGTGTAGGATCCGTCCGTATCCACCTCGATGCCTGAGCGATAATCGACGCCTTGCGTTTTGGCCTGACCGTTGATTTTCAAAGTCACGCTGCTGTCCGGGCTGCCCCAATTGGCGATGAGGAACGCGGGATTTTCCAGCGGTTGCTCCTTGCTGGCGCGCAGCGTGAAGGCGACGGGCCCGGTGGTCTTCGCGAATTTGAAGGCTCGTTCCCGTTTCTCGTAGCCGAGGGAATCGCAGCCGTTCGTATCCGTGACGGCGGGTGCGAAGTTCCAAGAACGGTTCAAGGATGTCAGTTCGTCCGGCTGTTTGTCGGTCAAACCATACATGACCAACGCCTCGATGTTGTTGCCGTTGGTGTGACGCAGTTCATGGAAGGTGGCGGGGCATGAGGACAACGGGCGATCAAAGGTGACGACTCTCGTGCCGTCGCTCGGAATGAGTTGCGCGGGATAATGGTTCCAGCCGCGCCAATAGACCTCTCTGTTCAGAAACGTCTCGCTCCACGCGCCGATTTCACCGATCTCGAACTGCTTGGTGCGGCCCTTGAGATTGATGATCTGAAGATTCCAGTCGCCATCGCCCTTCTTGGCTTGCGGGCTTGAGCGTCCGATGGTCCTGGTCTCGCTGGATGGATTGGCCAGGATCACCGCGTCGTTATAGATCACGTCCTCGGTGGCCTGGCCGGGGTGGCAGAGGATTTCGTTCTGGTTCAATTCAGCGTTGATCGGCTTTTTGGTGTTGTTGTGAACCAACTGGTGGCGGATGGAAATGCCGTCGGGATAGATCGTCCAGTATTCGTCCGTCCAAATCCCCCAACCGTTCCTATCCAGCGCGGGCCACCGATAGTCAATCGAGGCCGAGGCGTTCCGCCAATGCAGCACCACACGCACATCGCTGCGTTGAATGATCCGCGCGTTGGCAAACCGGCAGAGCATGTCGGACATGTGCTCGAAGCATTGCCCGTTGTAATGTTCCGGACTTTGATCGTTGCTCCAGATTCCGTCGCGACCGTAGCCGGTGACGAGCGACGGCAGATAACGCGTGCCGCGCCAGAACACGTAGCGCCACGGCTTGTCAGCAAACGTCACCACGATGTCCGCGAAGTCGCCCACGCGCCAGAGCCCATCCCATTCCGGGCTGTAGCGCAGCTTCGTGTATTCGGCGCGAAATCCCGGCGACGCGGCCGGTCCAGCAGGCAACACCCAAGGCTTCAATGGGCGCGCCTCTGACGGCTTGAGCGCGGCGTGTTCTGTGTTCACTTCCGATTCGCTCAGGGCTTTGTCGAACAACTGCACCTCATCAATCAAACCGCTGAACGCCATGGTGGTCTGAAATTGCTTGGTCACCGCGCGCTCGGCAAACTGCGGAAACTGCCGCACCGAACGGGTCATCCCGATGGAGAGGTCGGTGTTCGTCGCGTCAACGAAAGCGGATGCGTTGGTCGCGGTGGCGACCGGTTTGCCGTTGAGATAAACGACCGGAGCCGCGCCGCTCTTGGCGACAGCGGTGACATGCACCCATTCATAAAGCGGAACGCGCTCGGTCGTCACCGACTGAACAGCGTCGCCGTTGCCGATCTTGAATTCGACCTGCCCCTTGGCATTGACGCCGAGCAGATAACCTTTGTTGC
>JBIPMR010000257.1:0-5601 GCA_044369025.1 Luteolibacter sp. | reverse complement strand
CGGCGATGCGCGGATGCTCGTCGCGGGCTTCCTTGAACTTGCGGGCGATGTGGGTGAGGCAGGAGACGGGGGTGATGGTGAGTTTCGCATGGCGGTGGATGAAGGTGCGGTAGGCGCGCAGGCCGTCGCTCTGGAGGTGGCCGTTGAATGACGCTTCCCCATCCCCGCCGATGAGGATGTGGTCCAGGCAGGTATTGGCGCGGCTTTTGTGCCAGTCGAAAAGCACTCCGTGTTCTTCATGATGATAGACCCAGAAGTACCCCGACGCGGTTTTGCCCGCGCCGGGATCAAGACATCGCACCGGGGTTTCGTCGATTTTGATATAATCGGCCTCGCGCATGCGGGTTGCGATGAGTTGATAGAGCGGCTGCAGGCGGTCGGCGAGGTGGTCGTGCCAGGAGCACATGAGGTTGCGGGTGAGCTCGATGCCGTGGGCGGCTTTGAGTTTCCATTGCTCGCGGTAAAAGGTGCTGTGGCAGCAGAACTTCTGGGTGAACAGGTAAGCTGCGAGCGAAGGGGTGAGCACGCTGCCGGGCAGCAGGCAGGGGGCGAGCGGTGCGGTGAGCGGGACGGCGTCCACTTCGTTTTTGCGCACGTGGGTGAGCCGCTTGATGATTTCCAGGGTGAAGGCGGTGGGCGTGACGTGGAGGCGCTCGCTGGTTTCCGCACCTAGCAGACGGAAGTCGTCGGGCGCGGCAAGCACGTCGGGATGGATGATTTCGCGCACGACGGTGGGCAGGCTCTTGAGCGACTCGCTGAGCTTGCTTACGCGGCGGGCGCGGGTTTTCGGCTCTTTTTGATCCTGGGATTGAGCCGCCGGTCCCTGGTCTTCGGGTGCGGCGGCGGCGGGCTTTTTTGCCGCATCTCCGAGGAGCTCCAGAAGGAGTTGATCGTGACTCATTTTCTCGCTCTTGGCTCCGTAGATGCGCTTGAGCAGCGCCGCGACGATGCCTTTCTGGACGGCGAGTTCAGCTTCTAACGAAGTGACTTTCGCGGTGAGTTCGGCGATCTGTTGCTCGGAAGTTTTGATGATATGCTAACCAGCAAATGGCATGCCATGGGCGGGAAAAGATAGATAGGTTTATCGTAATTCATACCATGGTCGCTGGAGGCCGTCGCGCAGGTCGATGCCATCGGTGAGCATGGCCAGAGCGGTGGGCTTGAGCACGAGTTTGCGGCGGTCGCCTTCAATGTCCTTTGGCCAACTGAACGTGCCTTTTTCGAGGCGTTTTGCCACCAACCAGTAGCCGGTTCCATCGAAGTAGAGGATCTTGATGAGCCGGCGGGATTTGTTGGTGAAGAGGAAGGCGGCGCCGCTGAGCGGATCGAGGCCGAGGTGGTTGCGCGCGAGCGCGGCGAGGGTGTTGAAGCTTTTGCGCATGTCGCAGGGTTCGAGCGCGACATAGACCTTGAGGTTGCCGTTGAAGGTGAGCATGGCGGTTAGGTTCAGGCGAGATGGCGGAGCAGGGCGGCTAGCAGACGGACCTGCTCGGCATCCGATGCGCGGACGACGGCCCCGCACGGCAACTGAACCTCAAGCGCCGGTCCGTGGGTGGATGATGCAACCTCGGCAACGAGGAACGCAGGATTGCTTCCACGGGGAGCGGTTTGATCCCGGCGTTTCCGCGCCCCGATCCAAGCCGCGAGGGTGGGATACTTGATGCCGCATTGCCGGGCGAAGACCGGAGCGCTCAAGCTGCTGGATTCAAAAGCGGCGAGAACCTCGCGCTTGTATTCGGGAGTGTAGCGGGTGCGCCCGGTTTGATCGGATTTGACGATGACGCCGGCGGCCTGGTCGATGTTGGTGTTCATAGGGCGCGTATCCTACGCCCAAGCAGCCGACGCCGGATAGTGGGGTTCTGTTGACCGCTTACGAAGATCGTGTTTCCCCCGGACTCGGGCGCGCCGCGCGAGGTGATCATCGAAACGCTGACCGATTGGACGATGTTGCCCGATCCGGGAGTCCGGTATTTCTCCGGCACCGCCATCTATCAAAAAAACGATCGCGCTGCCGGACATGCCCGCGGCCGACGGCATCCCCCTCGATCTCGGCACGATCCGGGAAGTCGCCGCCGTCCGGGTGAACGGCTAGGACGCGGAAGTCACCGCTGCTGCCATCCGTCACCATCCCATCCCCGTGATCCAGAAACGAACTCTCAGTGTGACGGCGGGCAAGCCCGTGAGAGTGGTTGGTTCGACGAATGCCGACAGATGGTCGTGGATGTCTGATTGGGAAGTCCGATCGGTCAAGGGTCGCGCTGCCCCTTCATCACGGCGAGGTTGGCTTCGGCGAAGGCCTTGCCCATGAGGGCGAATGTTTTGGCGCAGCCGAGGTAGTGATAGCCGGCGTTGGATGCGCCGCGGGTCCACATCGCGGCCTCTTCGGGGCTGATGAGCTCGGCCTCGAATTTCTTGAGATATTCCTTCTGCTGGGCCTCGTCCATCGAGCCGTCCGCGTTGGGATGTCCCTTGGCCTTGACCTTGAGCAGGTGCCCCATCTGCTTCACCTTGGCGCGCTTCTGGTCGATCGCTGCGAGTTCGTCCGCCCAGAATGGCGCGGTGGGCACGGCGGTGACGTTGCCTTTGAATTCCGGCAGCGAGGCGGGAGCCGCCATCGCTTCGCGGAAGGCGACCGTGTTGCCCTTCGCATGCAATCCGTCCACGCCGAGCACGCCGATGACGAAGGGCATTTTTGGAACGTCCAGATCCTTGCGCAGGTCGCGGATGAACGCCGCCATCAACCCGCTGTATTTTGAGTAATCCCGGGTCTTGCCATCCGGGCCGTTGGGATAGGTGCCGCCGTCCACCAGGTCATTGAAGCCTTGGAACCAGATGAATCCGGCGATTTCATAGCCTGCGGCAGGATCATAAGCCGGGCAGACGCGCTTGGGATCGGCCAGCACGCTTTTCACATGTTCGAGCATGAAGCGATAGAAGCGGCCCGATTCCGCCGCCTTTTTGGTCTTCTCCGCCTCGATGTCCTTGCCTTGCTTTTTCATCTGCTCCATCTGCGCCTCGCTGAACTCGTAAGGCCCGGCGCTGGGTGGGCGGAACTCGGTATTCAGGCTCCGGCCGCCCCACGCGGTCTTGATGAGGAGGACCGGCTCGTCGAGCGCGGCGTCCATGGTCAGGCCGAAGGTGAACTCGGGGCCGATCTTGCCGCCGTCCTGGGCGGGATTGGAGCCCCGGGCGCCATATCCCGAGGTGAGCTTGCCGGTTCCCTCGCCATTGGCGTTGCCTTCGTAATGTCCGGTCAAATAGGAGATCCACGCGTTGTCGGCGACGGCGGGCTTGCCGCCGGGTCCGCGCATCATTTTGAGCAGCGGCGCGGTGGCGGGATCGTCACCGATGTAATCAAAAGTCTCGATGCGCGCGTGCCCCTCCATGTTCGACTGGCCGGCGAGGATGAAGACTTTGAGTTTCTTTGATTCTGCCGAGACAGGGATTTGCGACAGCAGGAATGCAGCGGAGACGAGATGAAGGAGGGTTTTCATGGACGAGGTGGGGTGGGCGACAGGGACGTGAGATTGGAAAGTGAGCTTACGCGGCCCGAGACGGGATGTTTCGTATTTTGTCCACGATTTTATGCGGGATTTCTCCCTTCAATCACCGGAAAATTCATCATGCGAATAAACCCAACCCTGCTGCTTGGCAGCCTTGTTTCCTGGGTTTCCACGGCCGCGCCCGTTCCGCTCCTGAACCCTCCGGCGAGATCAACAACGGCATCGACAAGACCCCCATTTCCGATGTTTCGGTGATCGGCTGGGACGCAGCCGGGCGCGCACCGGACTCAACTACACGGTCTTGACCTCGCCGGATCTGAACGACGGGGCAGCCGACACCGGAGCACGGCAAACTCCCGGCACGCCAGACTCCAGTGGCAACCAGACCGTGGAAACGGTCTTGAGCCCCGGACTTTGAGGCGGACCCGCGCTCTTCATCGGGATGCGCGCGAGCGAGTGACTCCGCGGTGCGGCGGTCCAGGCCCGCCGCCTCCGAAGGCCTGACCGGCGGAGGCATCCTCCGGCTCAAGGTCACTCAACCGCAATCGACTTGGCTCCCATGCTGCCGGATCTTGCGCGAACTCAGCGCTTCAGCACGATCAGGTGATTGTTGAAGGGTGTGCTGCCCCAGAGCGGTAAGATGCTCACCTGGCCGAATGGTGTTAGGGTGTGCTCGAAGTCATCTGCGGTCGGATAGTGGGTTGGCGCGGCCTTCATCCAGCAGGAGGCTTTGGCCACCCAATCTCCCAGCACGGTGATCTTGAAACGCCACGATGCGTCGCGCAGTCCGGAACGGATCACCAGCTTTCCTCCGGGGGCGACCCGTGAGGCGGCGAGCTCTAACAAATCCTTGAGTTCCGCAGGGGTGAAAAACTGGAGGATGTCGAGGATGCTGACATTTCCCGAATGATCGGGCAGCCCGCTGCGGGCGTCGTGATGGGAAAAGTCGAGCCCATCGGCTCGGGCGGTAATCGCCGCCTGGCGTGCGGATTCGATTTTCCGGGAGTCGTAGTCGAGGCCGTGAATCGGAACTTCGATGCCCTTCGCGCGCAGGAAAAATGCGAGCAATCCCAACCCGCAACCGAGGTCCAACAAGGGCAGGGGTGAGTCGCGCAGTTCGGCTTCCAGTGCGGTGTAGAGCGGATCGGTCCGCAGTTTACTGGCGACGTAGTTCCGGTTCCATCGACCGGGAAACAGTGCGGCGATTTGGCAGTGGATGGGATCGCTCATGGCGAGGGAGGGCTGAGGGCTTCGAGGGGATTGGCCTCGCGGAACAGCAGCATGGGGAACCTCAAGAGGAACCCACCTATCAAGCGCAGGTGCATGAACGTGAGAAGCAGGTTGTCGCGAAGATAACGGAACTGCGAAACGCCGCCTTCCTCCTTGCTGGGGTAGCGGACGGGCGTCGGCAGGTTGATGACGGGCACGCCACGCCACGCCAGGCGCACCGCCACTTCCGGATCGAAATCAAAGCGGCGGGCGAATTTCGTCGATTCCAAAACGGCCAGCAAATCCGCAGCAGGATAAAGCCGCATCCCGAACAACGAATCATCGACGCCCCAGCCGAGCGTCTCCAAATTGGCCCAGAAATTAGAAATCTTCCGGCCACTGACCCGGATCGCCGGGGCGGATGCGTCAAAAATCGGCCGGCCTAAAATCGCCGCCTCGGGGTGGGCGGCGGATAAGTTGAGGAACTCAGGCACAAAATCCGCCGGGTGCTGGCCATCCGCGTCCACGGTCAGGATGTGGGTGAATCCGGCGTCGAGCGCCAACCGCAGGCCATGCAGCACGGCCGCGCCCTTGCCGGAGTTGATTCCCAGATAGATGATTTGGAAGCGGTCGTCATCGGCTTTTTTGAGTGACTCGATGTGAAGCGAGGAGTTGTCCGTCGAACCATCGATCACCACCCACACGGGGACCTCAAACGCCAGAAACGAGGAAACGGTTTGGCGCAGGATCGGCCCGGAATTGTAACTGGGAATGAGAATAAGCGGGCGCACCTCGGACATGTTGGGTAGGGTTTAATGGCCAAAACGCGCATCGGCAAGCCCGGTGAAAGATTGAGCCGTCCAAGAATCCTTCAAGCTTCGCCGGCGAT
>JBIPMR010000256.1:0-5609 GCA_044369025.1 Luteolibacter sp. | reverse complement strand
TTACGCCCGCGAGGAGCAGGTCCGGCTGCCGGGATATGGGATATTCACGCGGACCACGCCGGTCAAATACACGACCTGGGCGGATGATATGTTCATGGGGATTCCCTTCCTGGTGCAGGCCTCGCTGTACAGCACGGATGGCGCGGTGGGCAGCGTCTTCATGGATGACGCTGCCTATCAGGTTTTGGAATTCAACACCCAGGTTTGGGATGACGAGGCGGCGCTCTACACCCACGCCTGTTATTTCGGAAATCCCGCGAAGCTGCCGCATTGGTCCCGTTGCAACGGCTGGGCAAGCTGGGCGATGAGCGAGGTCCTGCTGCATCTACCGCCGGGCCATCGGGATCATGCGGAGATCCTCGCCCATTTCCAGCGACACTGCGCGTCCCTGCTGCGGTTCCAACATGAAAGCGGGCTTTGGCCGAACGTGCTCGA
Source organism: Luteolibacter sp. (assembly GCA_044369025.1). Taxonomy (GTDB): domain Bacteria; phylum Verrucomicrobiota; class Verrucomicrobiia; order Verrucomicrobiales; family Akkermansiaceae; genus Luteolibacter. Next base: position 5,174 of record JBIPMR010000256.1, on the reverse strand, counting down.
TCGCCCTGATTCGGCGCTGGAGGTTTCCGGTTCCGCCATCTTCGTCATGGCCATGGCGCGCGGGGTGATGCGCGGCTGGCTGGATGACGCGCTGTTCCGTCCCGCAGTGTTCCGGGGCTGGGAGGGTTTGGAAAACCAGATAGAAGCGGATGGCACGGTCCACGGGATCTGCATGGGCACGATGTGTACCGAGGATGTGAACTATTATATCAACCGCCCGTTTTACGATAACGATACCCATGGTCTGTTCGCGGTGCTGTTTGCAGGGATCGAGATGGAGCGCCTGCTTGCGTCGGCGGCCGTTTCCGACATCCCTGCGGGCCATGCCTCAAACCGGCTGATGTCCGCGACCGCGTGATTCCAGATTAAATAACGTTGAATGCCGGTGTCTCCGGGTGTTCGATCAAAGCCGAACCCAACCCGTGACTTCGAAAAAGAAACGCATCGCCCTGATCGGATTGCCGATTCTGCAATCGGTGAACAACCTCAGCAACGCGGCGATTGCCAGGCGGGCGGAGGAGGGCGGCGATTGGCGGTTTGTCCTCAGTGCCGAGGCTTCGGTGGAGGCGTTCAAGTTCCTTCGGACGCTCGATTGCGACGGTGCCATCGTGCGCATCATGAACACGGCCATGCTGCGCGAGGCGAAAATGGTCGGGTTTCCCCTCGTCAACGTTTCATCATGGCTGGAAAGGCCCGGGGTGCCCACCGTGCGTCACGACTACGACGCGGTCGGGCGGATCGCCGCGGAACATCTGTTGGAAAAAGGGTTCCGCCGCTTCGGCTGTGTGGTGGTCGCCGGCGGGTGGTTCATCGAACAGCGCTACAATGCCGTGGTGAAAACGCTGCGGCGGCACGGAGCGAGCCTGGATACGTTCCACCTCCAAACCACGATGCCGGACGTCGTCCAGCCGCTCGCGGCGCCCGAGAGGAGGAGGTTCATCGAATGGGTGAGAACCATCCAGCGACCTGCCGCGCTGGTCCTGATGGATGACTGGGATGCCCCGATGCTGATCGAGTTATGCCGCGAGGCGGGCTACGAGGTTCCTCGGGATCTGGTGATGATCACCACCGGCTGCCACAGTGAAGTGTTGCCGCTTTGCCGGGTGCCGCTCAGCGCGGTGCAGGAGGATCAGGAGTTGCAGGCGCGACTCGCCGTGGGCTGCCTGGATGTGCTGATGTCCGACAAACAGCCCCGGGACACCATGATCAGCGTGCCGCCGTTAGGGGTGGTCGAGCGGGCGTCCACTTCCACCATGGCCATCGAGGACCGTGAGGTGGCCCACGCCGTCGAGTTCATCCGGGCCCATGGTTTCGAGCCGATCAATGTGGCGGATGTCAGCGAACGGGTGCGCATCTCGCGGGTCACCCTGGAGCGGCGGTTCCGCCAAGTCATGCGGGTGACGATGCACGAGTATCTATCCGAACGCCGGGTGCGCCGCGCCAAGGAGCTGCTTTTGGGCGACCCCTCTCTCAGTCTCCAGACAATCGCCCAGCAGTGCGGCCTTGCCGACCGGCGGCGTTTGAACCAGGTGTTCATCAGTGCCGTCGGCATGAATCCGGCGGCCTGGCAACTTGAGAATTCGGAGTGATGCCTGCGAGCGCGGGCACTGCCAGCTCAATGCCGCCAGCGACTCTACTTCCTGATCGACCGCGCCGGCGCTCCCGCCGATGGCGATATCGAACTCGCCGACGTGGCCACACCGCCGATGCAACTCAGCGGCGGGCGCAACCTCGTGCTCGACTGCGACTTCTCGCAGTCCGGAAATTTCGCCGCTGACGAGCTCCGCCTCCGCCCCGACGCGCAGGCCTGCGCCGACATGCCCGGCTTCATGCCCATTCCGCTCGAAATGTCCGGCCTTCACCATGACAAAAGCCGTGCCGGCGCCCGCTCTAACGCCCGCTCCAACGCCCCGGTCTTCCCGTGATGGAATGGGGAAACAATCTGCTGCCAGGACTTGTCAGACCGCTCCGCATGGGCGGATTTCGACTGTTCTGACTACCGGCCGCGTGGCTGGAATCCGAGGAAGCGACGTAAATCCGCCCTGCTGCGCCGCAATTTGCCCCGATGTCGCGCGGCAGCTTTCATGTTCGACTCCGGTATTGAAACTTGAACTCATGAACCGCAGACCCACCCGCAGAAGCCCCCGGATTTTATTGCTGATGGGCTTGTTCGTCTCCTCAGCCATCGCCGTGGAGCCCGTCGCCAACTCGCGCAATCAGGCGGAGCGGCTCGAATGGTTCCGCGACCTTGGTTTCGGCATGTTCATTCACTGGAGCCATGACAGCCAGATCGGTTCGGTGATCAGCCATTCGATGGTCGGTGCCGACGACGACTATCTCGACCGTTTCGTGAACGAACTCCCGAAAACCTTCAATCCCCGCAAGTTCCACCCGCAGGATTGGGCGAGCCTCGCCAAGCTGGCGGGTATGAAATATGTGATGTTCACCACCAAGCATCATTCGGGATTCTGCATGTATGACACGAAGACCACGGACTTCGGCATCATGCAGACTCCTTTCAAGCGGGACATCGCCGCCGAGGTCTTCGATGCCTTCCGGGCGCAGGGGATCTCCGCCGGCGTGTATTTTTCGCCGGATGATTTCTGGTGGTTGCGGGAAAACAAGATCACCATCCAACGCCAGATCGAAGCGGTCCAACCTCGCAACAATCCCGGATTGATGAAACACAATCTGGCCCAACTCCGCGAATTGATGACCGGCTATGGCAAGATCGACATGGTGTTCTTCGATGGTGAAACCGACGGACTCACGGATCTTGCGTGGGACCTCCAGCCGGAGACCGTGATCACCCGCGGCGCGATCAAGACTCCCGAGCAGCATATTCCCGGCACACCCATCGATGAAGCCTGGGAATCGTGCCTGACCATGGGAACCCAGTGGCAATACAAGCCCACCAACGAAAGCTACATGTCCGGCGGCGAGATCATCCGCAAGTTGATAGAGACCCGCGCCAAGGGCGGAAATTTCCTGCTCAACGTGGGACCCAAGCCCGATGGCGAGCTGCCCATCGAACAGGAGGAACGGCTGCGCGAAGTCGCCCTGTGGATGTCCGTCAATGGCGAGTGCATCTACGGCGTGCGTCCTTGGATCGTCACCAACGAAAACGACCTCTGGTTCACCCACGACCGCAAGTCCGGAACGGTCTATGTGATCGTTGATTCGAAGGACCGCTGGAAACATGGCGAATGGAGGGATTTGGTCCTTCACTCGGTTAGAGCAACCGATCAAACGAAAGCCAGCGTGCTCGGCCAGAATGACAAGGCGCTCGAATACCAGGCCGACGTGCTGCCGCAAACGACCTTCGAGCAAACGGACCGCGGCTTGAAGATCCGTGCGATGCGGGCGCAGCGGCTCTACAACGACCGCAAGTGGCCCAATCCGGTCGTCATCAAGCTCACTCAGGTGCAACCCGCGCTGGTGCCGCCGCGGGTGGAAAGCCTGGCGGCGAAGCGGGGAGAAGCCGGGATGGTGGAACTGCGGGGCCGCCTGCACTCGCTCGGCGACGCCAAGACCGTGGAGGCCAGCGCCGAATACCGCGACATCACCGGCCTTGATGTGAACGAGCGGCTCGAAAACTGGGCTGCCTCGCCCGCGGTTTCCCTGGCGGCGACCGGGGAATTCGTGATTCCCGTGCCGGGGCTGAACAGCGGCCGCGTTTATGAACTGCGCGCCAAGGTAAAGCATCCGCTGCTCACGGTCTTTGGTTCGGAAATCCGCGTCACCCCGGCAAAGTAACCATCTCACGCAAGTCTCCATGAATCTTTGCCCCCATCTTCATTTCCTCGTTTTTGCCTGCGCCGTTGCCGCCGCCGAGCCGTCCACCGAACGCCTCGGCATCGAGAATGACTATGCGGGAATCAATGCCGAAGCAGAGAAAACCTCGAAGATCCCGCTGCGGCCCGCCGCCGAGATTTCCCCGCGCGCCGGCATGCCCAACCTCTTCGCCAAGCTGGCGGAAGGGAAATCCGTCACGATTGCCTACTATGGCGGGAGTATCACTGCGGGTCCCGGTTGGCGTAACTTCACTTTGGATTGGTTCGCGAAACAGTATCCGAAGGCGAAGGTCACGGAACTCAATGCCAGCCTCGGCGGTTCCGGCTCGCTGGTTGGAGTCTTCCGCGCGGACCACGATCTCGTCGCGGCCCTGCCGGATGCCGTATTCATCGAGTTTTCCCTCAACGACGTGGCGGATGTTAGGGATCGTCCGGCGGAAGTCGCCGGCGCGCTCGAAGGCATCATCCGCAAGCTGCGGATGCGCAAGCCGGACAGCGACATCTGCCTCGCTTATACGTTGCACTCCTCGGGGGTCGATCTGCTCAATCAGGGGAAATTCAGCGCGTCGGTATCGCTCCACGAATCCATCGCCGAACACTACGGCATCCCTGCCATCCACCTGGGCGTGGAAGCCTCCCGCATGGCGAACCAAGACAAGCTCGTTTTCACCGCGCCGCAGAGCCCCGGCGACCGTGACGCGCGGGGCCGCGTCATTTTCTCCAACGACGGAACGCATCCCTCCGAAGCCGGTCACGCGCTCAACGGAGCCGCCGCCGTTCGCGGCTTGGAGCAACTCAGGTCCAACTCCCGAACGACGGTTCACCCGATGCCCGCGGCGCTTTCCCCCATCCCGTGGGAGAAGGCCAAAACCATCGCTGCCGGGGGGAATGCCGCGTTTTCCGGAACCTGGGAAAAACTAACCGCCGCCGACGGCCCCGGCTGCCGACGCTTCGGCAAGCGCTTCTACTCGTGGTTTCCCCACCTCTATCGGACGGGCGCTCCCGGCTCGTCCTTGACGGTTAGATTCCGCGGCACCCACATCGGCATCAAGGGCATGGAGGGACCGGACTCCGGGGTGGTCAGCATCCGGTGGAATGGCGGGCCGCCGCGCAAGCAGACGCTTTTCACCGTGTATTCGAGCGCCTGGGTCTACGTCGGCGCGCCATTGCCCGCCGTGCCGATGGGCGATCACACGGTCACCTGGACGCTGCTGGACGAGGTGCCGGACAAGGAGAAATTGTTAGCGGTGAAGAAGGCCGACAGCGATCTCCGGGAAAATCCCGCGAAGTATTCCAGCAACACCTTCTCGGTCGGCCAGATCATTTTACTCGGTGATCTTATCGACGAAAAAGGCAAACTGCTTCCCTAACAAACAATGG
>JBIPMR010000255.1:0-5619 GCA_044369025.1 Luteolibacter sp. | reverse complement strand
CTCGAACCCGTTTAAAAATATGAAATCAAAAAAGAACCTGACCCGCTTCACTTACGAAACCTCCGCGTTTGAAGGCTGGCGTCTTTGCATCAGCCGTGCCGGTACGACCTTCACGCGCTACTTCCCCGACAAGAAGCTCGGCGGCCCCAAGAAGTCGCTGGCGGCTGCGGAGAAAACCCTGGCCGAACTCAAGACCCTGATTGAAGGAGCCAAACGAGTTGAAGGGAAATTGGCTCCCGCCACCATCAAGAAGGCGGAGAAACTCATTGCCGAGGCGGTTTAATCTCCAAGAGCCTCCTTGCAATCATCCATCGGCGCAGTCCGCGATTTTCTAATGCGATTGCGTAGAGGTGATGATGTCGAATTCAGCCGATTGATCCTTTTCCTAGCCGGGAAAGGATCAATTGGTTTGTACAGCGGAGTCCACGGAACGGTAGATGCCGGGTTTTGTCGCTGCGATGCGGCTGCGCGGGAGGCTGCGTGATTTCAGTTCTCGGATGTCCCGGTCAATTCCCCATTTCCGCCATGGCGGCGCGGATGGCGGTCTGCACGGCGGGATCGCCGTAGAACGGGCCGGCTCCCGGGCCGCCGGTGGTGTGGGTGCCGAGCAGGGCGAGTCCATCGCTGGCTAATAAAAACGACGGGTTGCCACTGTCACCGACGACCAGATTGCGCCGGTAGCTTGAGTCGAGTCCGGGAATGTAGCCGAAGTGGATGGAGGCTCCGGAAATCCGCTCGATGCGGTGGACGGAGAGCGAGTTGGTTTGATCGGTAATGATGACGGGTCTGCCGAGGGTGGCCTCGCTGGCGCGGGCGAATCGATAAGGTTTGATCTCGGGTGGCAGCGGCAGGTGCAGTTTGGCAACGGCGATGTCGGCGCCGGGGATGGGTCTGACAGCCGCGATGAAGCGCTCGTAGGGCTTGCCGTTTTTGTCATGAAACATCACCGGGACGTCGGCGGGTCGGGTGAAGTGGGCGGCCATCACGACGTAGCTCGGGGCGATCAGGGTCGCGGTCCGTGAATCGTTCCATGAGACCCCGGTGAGATCGAGCGGCGAGGTCCAGTTGTTCCGCCATTTGGAGCGGGCTTTGGGCTGGTAGTATTGGAACAGCGCGCCTTTTTCCGGCTTGGCGGGAAGAAACCCAAGATCGCCCGGGTTGAGTGAAACCGGGGTTGTGGCCGTCTGGCCGGCAGGGCCGCAGGCGCACAGGGAGGCGCCGGCAAACAGAGCAACGAGGTATTTCATAAGGTGGTGGGAGCGTAAATCGAACCGGCCGTAACTTCAAGCAGCCATCGGCTCAGAGCAGACCCTTGCCTTGTCGCCGATCCGGCGTTTAGGCTGCGCGCATGTCCGCCGAAACCGCGACCCAATTTTTTCAAACCGGAAGCCCTGAAAATCCGGTGAGGCTGCGTGATGGCGGGCTCTTGCCGGGAGTCACGCTGGCCTACGAAACTTGGGGCCTGCTGAATGCGGAGCGCTCGAATGCGGTTTTCCTGTTTCACGCGTTGTCCGGTTCCCACCATGCCGTCGGCCACAATCCGGCGATCGAGGGAGTGGGCGCGTTGTGGCAGCCGGAACTGCATGAAGGCTGGTGGGAAAACATGATCGGGCCCGGCAAGGCGATTGACACCGACAAGTGTTTTGTCATTTGCGCGAACTATCTGGGAGGCTGTTACGGCAGCACCGGGCCCACTTCCATCAATCCGGCGACTGGGAAACCCTGGGGTTCCAAGTTTCCGGCGGTGACGGCGGCGGATCAGGTGGAGGTTTTCATGCACCTGCTGGATCACTTCGGCATCGAGGTGCTGCTCGGAGTGATCGGCCCCTCGGTGGGCGGGCTGGTGGCGCTGACCTTTGCCACGAGGTTTCCCGAACGGGTGCGCAACGTCATCATCATCGCTTCCGGTTTCAAGACGACGGTTCTCAACCGCCTGATATTGTTCGAGCAAATCCTGGCCATCGAAAACGATCCGCACTTCAACGGCGGCGATTATTATGATGGCGCGGCTCCGCTTTACGGCCTCGCGCTGGCGCGGATGATTTCCCACAAAACCTTCGTCCACCTCGATGCCATCGAGCGGCGGGCGCGGCAGGACGTGGTCCAGCCCGACGATGTGCTGGCGTGGTACCGGGTGCGCGACCAGTTTCAAAGTTACATGCTGCATCAGGGGAAAAAGTTCGTCGGACGCTTCGATGCGAACACCTATCTGCGGATCATCGATCTGTGGTCCCGCTACGACGCCACGCATGAGGGCGACGCGGAAACGCCGGCGGATTTGTTCGAGCGGGCGCGGTCGGCGGGCCAGAAGTGGCTGGTGTTTTCGATCGATTCCGACTTCTGTTTCTATCCGGAAGAGCAGGCGGAGCTGGTCAAACACCTCGAACTCGCCAAGGTGGACGTGATGCACATCATCGTGCACTCGGACAAGGGACACGACTCGTTTTTGTTGGAGCCTGATCTTTACACTCCGCATGTCGCGTGGGTGTTAGGCCGCTGACCGCTCAATCCCCGCCCACGGCAGGGGATTTGAGCCGGCCGATGTGTTCCTTCAGCGGACCGGCGGGCAGCGCAGCTTTCCAGGATTCAAACGCGGCGGGATCCTTCATCAGCAGGTTGTAGCCGATCTCGGAAACCGAGTCCGCCGTGAGTTCGCTGCTGGTTTGGCTCGCCGCCCACATGGCGGCCTCCAGCGGGCCACTGCGCGACCAGGCGGCCGCCAGCGAGTTCGCGGCGGCGTCGCGTTCCGCTCCCGGTTCGAGTTTTCCAAGCCAGGCGACTCCGGCTTCGGGCGATTGCTGGGCGTAAATCACGGCGAGTTCCCCGGTCGCGGCGAGGCGCTCGCCGCCAGCGGGCAGATTGGAAAGCAGCCACTGCGAGCTGCCCTCGAGATCCACGGTCGCCCAGTTGGCGAGCGTGTTGGCGAATTGCCCGGGATCCCGGTTGGCGCGGCTCAGGCTCAGGCTGGCGGCGACGGCGGCCAGCGGATCACTCTTGACCCAACCGGCCAGCGCGGCGCGGCGCAGCGTCGGGGCGAGCTCGCCGATGGTAGGTTCGGTGTTGAGAAACTCCAGCGCGGCGCCCGGATCGTTGGATGCCCAGGAAAAAAAGATGTTCTCCACCGCGGCATCGCGTTCCAGAGTCATCGGAAGTGTTAGAAACCAGGCGGCCGCCTCGCGTCCGTTTTGCCCGGCCCAGTCCTCCGCGATGGCGATGAGGCTGTTGTTGAGATCGACGCCGCGCTGGTTTTTGATCGCCCAATCGGCCGCGGCCTTCGCATCGATTCCGGCGAACTGGTTCAAAGCCATCCGGATGACGTCGTTGCGGCGCTCGCTGGTAGGTTGGCCGGCCAGCCAGTCCAAGGCGCCTTTGGGATCCTTGTCCACCCAGGCCTCGAGGTTCTGCAAGGCCAGGTTGAAACGCCGGAGAGGATTGGTTTGTTCATTCAAGGCAGCGATCAAAGCCTTCGGATCGACGCTGGCGGCGGGCGATTTTTTCGGAGTCCCGGCCGAATTCGCCGGGCGGCCAAGCGTTGTTTGCGCAGCGACGGACGGAGCGGATCGCACGGATTCGCGCTTGCCGACCAGGTATCCACCACCCCCGCAGATGATGGCGATGGCGGCGGCTCCAGCGGTTAGGGCGGGGGGTTTCATGGGAGTTGGATGAAGCGGGTGGATGGCTGGCCCGGGCGCGAAGATGCCGGGATCGGCTGACCCGGGTCCCGGCATGCAGGTCGGGGATGGGCGCGGTTAGAACAAGACCTTCCTGCTGAAGGAAAGGTAATCGCGGGAGATCCAGCCCTTCCGGGTGTATTCAAACAGGTTGAATTCAGGAAAGCGGCGGGCGTCTAACGAAATCGCCTTGCCCTCTTTGGCGACGTTGCGCCGGGAGCTGTCGCCGGCCTGGGGAGACAGGGCCTCGGTCATGAGGATCACGCCGCTGGTCGCGCCATAGTAGGGCATGGCCCAAAGCTCGAAGCTCAAGTCGCCGGATCGGGAGGAGGAGCGGTTGGTGACGAAGTCCATCCGGATCACGGCGGTCTTGTAGTAGTCGCTTCCCAATTTCCGGTAGCGCCCGGATTGGGTGGGGCCGCCGCCGCCATAGTAGCTTACGGTCTTGCTCAACGAGTAGGAGCCGTAGCCGTCGAGAGTCACTTTGGCGGCTTCGGTTTCGGAGGCGGTGGCGATCAGGGCGACCATGGCGAGGGCGCTGGAGGACAGGAGGGTGATGAGGGATTTCATGATACTTGATTTTTTCTTACAAACGATTGCCCGAATGTAGCGCGTTCGACGGGGATGAAATGGAATTATTCAGCAATTTATTCCGTTCCCCGGAACCCCGGGATACCGGCGCGACGGATACGACAGGCCTAACGAATCGAGTTCGGAGTAAACCCGGCGCAGCCAGACTTTCACCCGCTGGCGATCGAGGAGGCCGAGCAATTGGTTGCCGTCTTCAGACGCGTGGATCGCCGCCCAGAAGCTGGAATTCGAATGATCGACTTGGCGCATCGAGCCCTCGTGGAGTTTTGGCAGCTCGATGATCTTCGCGCCGAGCTCCATCGCACGGGTTTTCTGGGGCGAGGCGTGGAAGGCGTTGAAACGCGCGCCGCGCCCGTGATTGAGTACGACGACGTAGCGGGCCTCGGCTTTGAAAGCTTCGAGCAGCCGGCCTAACATCTCCAGCGAATCGCGGCCATCGTCGAGGATATGCCAGCAATTCACCATCACCCCGGCTTCGCGGAAGAGTTCGAGCACGCCGGTGTCGTCCATCCAGCCGCGCAGCGAGGAACTGCTCTGCGCGGCGAGATCCACCAGCACCTGCACGCCCTCGCCCCTCAACGCCGCTTCCGCCAGAAGGTCGAGACTTTGGAAATCCTCCAGCCCGACGTGCTCGGCAAAACCGGCGTAAAAGCGCATGAACGAACTGTGAGAGCGATCCGAGTCGAAGCCTTGAAAGGGGATGTTGCGGTCGATGCAATATTGGGCGAACACCCGTGCCATCACGGATTTGCCCACGCCGCCTTTTTCCCCGCCGATCAAGTGCACTTGGTTCATCGGCGCGGGACTTAGCAGTTTCACCCGGCGAGGCAAGGCGGGATATGGGACGGTCAATAATCGGCCACCGGACTGTTCGGCTGGTGGGTCTCGATTTCAGGGACTTCGGCGGCGAGTTTGGCCAGCGCCTCACCGGTCTGCCGCCACTTTTTTTCCGACCAGGCGAGCGGCGGGTGCAGCTTGCGGCGAAATTTCTCCAGCCGTTCGTGCGCTTCCTCGGTCATCCAGTGCGGCAGCTCCGCGATGGCGGCGGCGGCGGCATGCGCGGTGTCGGTGCGGTGGCAGATCAGCGCGAGATCGTTGCCGGCCTCGATGGCGAGTTTCACATCCTGGCCGCGGCCGTAGCGCCGGGTGATGGCGCCCATATCGAGGTCGTCGGTTAGAACGAGGTGCCGGTCGAAGCCGAGTTGGTCGCGGAGAAAGCGGCGGATCATCCGCGGCGAGAGCGAGGCGGGGAAAGCCGGATCAATGTTAGGAAACTCGACGTGCGCGAGCATGATCGCGTCGAGCTCCGGCATCAGCGCGGTGTAAGGGATGACGTCCTCGCGCAGCAATTCCTCCA
>JBIPMR010000254.1:0-5635 GCA_044369025.1 Luteolibacter sp. | reverse complement strand
GGAACTCTCAATTCGAGTCGTAGGTTTTACGTGCGTCGTGCTGTACGTTTCGGTGTACGCCTGGCGGCATAGCTGGTTCAACGCTCTCTGCGCGATGATCGTCCTGATGGCGTTCCTCGAGCACAAGGACATGCCGAGGGCGATTGGAGGGATCGCCGGACTCAACCTTTGGAATTTTCTCTATCTCAACGTCTTTTTGGCGTGGCGGCACCAACGCTCCTTGGAAGGTCTCGTCTGGGATTTGCCGGGCAATCTCACGAGAGCGATATGGCTCTACTGGATCGTCGTGGTTGTGGCGGCTTTGCGCCTCTTGATCGATCCGACCCAGTACTACGACTCCCCGTTTACCACCTCGGTGATCGACAACCTGATCAATCCGATCAAGGTGTTTTTGCCGTGTCTGATGTTGTATGATGGTTGTCGGGACAGAGAACGCGTCCGCCTTGCTCTGGGCGCGATCATGCTCGCCTACGTGCTGCTTGCTCTGCAGGCGGTGAAGTATATGGGGATCGGTTCCCTTGGCATGTCCGGGACTGCCCTCAGCGCGCGCGCCATCCGCGTTCTGGACCGGGTGGTAGGCTACCACCGGGTGGACATGTCGATGATTTTCGCCGGTGCCTTTTGGGCGCTGATCGCTTATGCGCAGGCCTTCACGTCGCGTAAAGTCAGATGGGCCATTCTGGTCACGGTTCCGCTACTCCTGCTGGGTCAAGCGGTGACGGGCGGGCGCACCGGTTACGCCACCTGGATCCTGGTTGGGTTGATCCTCGGATTCCTGAGATGGCGCAAATTCCTGCTTTTGGTTCCGGTTGGGGTTGTCATGGCCTTGGCCTTCATGCCTAGTGTTCGGGACCGGATGCTGTCTGGTTTCGGCGGAGGTGCCGGTCCGGTCAAGACAGAAACCGACCTGATGGCGGTGACTTCCGGACGCACCGCAGCGTGGCCGCTGGTCATTGATGAAATCAAGGAGGCACCGCTGATTGGTTATGGCAAGGAGGCAATGAAGCGGACTGGTCTGCATGATTGGATCGAGGAGAATAAGGGAGGCGATCCGACGCTCTCTGGTGGCTTCAGTCACCCTCACAATGCCTATCTCGAAATGCTCTTCGACAATGGAATCCTAGGATTCCTGTGCGTCGCTCCTATCTTCTTCCATGCCTTCACGAGAAGTCTGGGCTTATTCCTGAGGGCAAACGACCCGCTCTTCGTTGCAGCGGGCGGGGTATCCACGGCCTTGGTGCTCGCCCTGTTGATTGCGGCCATGGGTTCCCAGACCTTTTACCCCCGAATCGGGTGTTTCGGAATGTGGGCGGCCATCGGCGTCGCTTGGCGGGTGGTGGAAATGAGGAGGCAAGCCCAGGAACGGTACGACGACGGCGACTCGGATGAGGACGAGTTCCTCGACCATTGCGATACCGAAGTGGATCTCGGTAATGAGGAAGAGAGGACCTATGCCAGGCTCTGAGAGCAGCTCACCGGAGCGGAACCCTTCGCATGCAATGCTGTCGGGGAGCGGTCGTGAACCGGCCACCTCGTCGCGGGAGGGAGTGAAACCCATTCCCCGGATCATCTGGATGATGTGGATCCAAGGGCTGGATGCGGCACCCCGGATTGTGAAGGAGTGCAATCGGTCGTGGGTGGAGCGAAATCCCGGTTGGGAGGTCCGCATGCTCGATCTAAATTCCTTCCGGGAGTATGTGGATCTGGATGCTGTGGTGGGTGCGGGAAGGGCAGACTTGGGCCCGGCTCATCTGGCTGACATCATCCGGATCAATTTGATCGCCGATCACGGCGGTGTCTGGGTGGATGGAACCTGCTTTTGTGTTCGCCCGCTTGACGAGTGGCTGGACGATTATTGTCGCGCGGGGTTCTTTGCCTTCCTCGGGCACCGCAAGGACACCCCGGTGTCGAACTGGTTCATGGCCTCCCACCCTGGGTGCTACCTGACGCAAACGATCCGAAATGAGGTCAATCAGTTCTGGAAGAACAACTCCTACCCTCCTGGGAAACAGGGCGTTATCTACCGGATGCTCAAAAAGTTGCTCAATCAGAATCAGGAAACGACCCGCTACTGGTTTTCCTGGCCAGTGCGCAAAGGCTTCAAGGTATTACCGTATTTCTGGTTCCACTACATGTTCGCGAGCCTTTTGCGGGCCGATGACAGGTTCCGCAAGATTTGGGAGGACTCGCCCAAGCTGGATGCGGTGGTTCCCCACAAGCTTCGGACCTGGGGGCTACTCGAACCGGTGACGGCTGAGGCGCGGAAGGTGATCGATGATCGCAAGGATAAAGTCTACAAGCTGACTTGGAAGCTGAAGAAGTTCGATGCGGCTTGTGACGGAAACACGTTCCCGGATGGCAGCCACTTGGACTACGTCCTTCGCTCCCTTGACAGGGCACCTGCCCGCGCGGTGGCTGATCTGCATCCCGCAGGAGAAACTAAATGATGGAGTCGGTAAGAGAGTTGGGGTTGTGGTTGGTTTGCTCTGTCCTTCGGCGCGGAGATCGTAAGGCCGGAGCGGAGAAGGACAGATTGGCGCGAACTCCGCCGGGGTCAGGTCGCCCAGGGAGGAGTAGGGTCGCTGGTGGTTGCCGGCCTGCCGCTCCCGGGCCACGCGGTCGCCTTTGAGGGGGCGATAGCCACGTTGACCACGGTTGCGGCGCAGCTCCTTGAAGGTTCCGTGGCTGCGGCCGCTCGCCTTGGCGGCCTTTAGGGTGCCCATGGAGCAGATTGCGCGACCCTTGGGGCCGCTGAATCAAAAAAACAGGCGCTTGACGGACTGATTATTTTCGGTTGCACAAAAAAAGGAACTCCGTAGGATCAAAATCATGAATATTTTTAAAAACATCGCGCTGACCGCCATCTTTGTCGGGACCACCTTCGATTCAGCAACGGGTGAGCAGGCTTGGAGCTATCGGGGGATCCCCTATCCGACCGACAATGTTCCCGGAGCCGTCATGCCGGTTCTTCCTGCCGGCGCGGACAAGCCCGGCTGGCCTTACGATCCATGCACGATCGCAAATCCAACCTTCACTGGAGCCGCCAACCAGTATTACGTCGATACTGTGAATGGAAACAACGCGACGGCTGGCAACGGCGGTCGCGGCAGCGTTGAACTTCCACGACAAACTGTTCCAGGCATGTCAGGAGAGACTTGGATATTCACCGAAGGAATGCAGGTTTTTATCACCGGTAACTCAACTTTGTGGGGAGCGCAGACCGATAGGGTGGTTAGAGTTCGGGGAACAGCAAACAATCCCTGTTGGATCGTCGGAGTTGGACCGGGGCAACCGAACTTTGGCGGGGACAAGTTTTTCCTCAACGGACAGCACTTGCTAATCGATAATGTCCGGTTCGTGGCAACTGACGGTAAGACGCGAATCAAGGTGGGTGGGGGCGCTGGCAACACTGGTAGCATGGATTATTTTACACTCCGCAACAGCACCGTGACAGGAATTGGAACGGCGGGATCTGGTGAGAACGCAGCAATCGGCGGCAACGGGTCAATCAGCGACAGCAGTTCGTTCGTAATGTTCTACCGGAATACAATTTCAAATTTCGGAAAGTGGGATCGTGCTGATGCGAATGGGGTTGATAGGCACGGCATTCAGCCGACGGGTTACACTTCGCACTGGTGGATCGTTGGGAACGAGATTTTCCACATGGAAGGGGATTCCGTTCAGGTCAATACTTCCGGCAGCACCCAAGGGATCTACGCTCAAAGGCCGCATTACATTTATATTGCAGGGAATGAAATGTATGAAAACTACGAACAGTCCGTGGACAACAAGAACTGCTTCCATGTGATTATCAGCGAGAACCAGATTTACAACCTGCGGAATCAATACAAACCGGCGAACAGCGTGGCGTTCATTCTGACGAACGACGGGGAGGGATGGCTGAGCGGTTATCAATGGGGCATTTACAACTCCATCGACAACGTGGGAACGGGCTTTAAGATCGCGGCAACGGCGGCTTCGATCCTGGACCTCACCGTGAGCCCGCCCGTCCAGGTGGCGGGGGAGAAGACCTACGTGGTGGGCAACGTCATCACCAACTCCACCGGAGGGATTTATTTTGACGCCCGGAGCACGTCGCCGGACGGAACCAATCCTCCGGTCAAGACGTGGGTGGGCGAGGTGTGGGCCGTGGATAACTCCATTCATGTCAGCGGGACGGGTATTTACCAGAACCGGATCAGCCAATCGGCCGGGGAATTCGCGACCTATACCGTCAGTGGCAACCTGATTTACCGGCAGTCGGCGGGGGACGATATTACCATGTCGAACAGCGGGTTAGAGTTGAATACGATCAATGTCCGGAGGAATCTGGGGTATTCGCCGGCTGGCGCGGTGACGTTTACTTCCAAGGGCGGCGCCTATGACTCCAAGGTGGGCAACCTGGAGAGCACGAATCCGCTGCTCATCGACGTGCCCAACAACATGGGCCTAGGCGTGGGTTCCCCGGCCATCGACGCCAATGAGGAATCCCCGGTTTACCAGTTGTTTGAGAAGATGTATGGGATCAAGATCGCGCCGAAGATGACCGGCTCTTCGTATGACCTCGGTGCCTACGAAGCGCCTGCCTCTGGTGGTGACCGTCCGGCCGCCCCCACTAACTTGAGGGCGATTCGTGTGAAGTGATCGAAGCCTTGGTTTCGGGTCATCGGCCCCTTCTGGCCGGGCAGTTCGACGGGACTGTTCTTCTAGTTCGGGATGAGCACTTGCTGTTCTCTATCAGTCTGCGCTTTTGAGGGCACCGATGGCAACTTGTTGCCGGTGCTTGCCGGGCAGCTGGTTCATTCCTGATTAAAGAAGGGTGAGGCCCGTCGGCGGTGCGGCAGCGCTTGAACAAAGCAATGATCCCAAAATGAGTGCCAAACCCATATCGATCTGCCTAGTGGCCCACAATGCGTATGGAGTCCTTGCAGGGGTCGACACCGGTCACATGGGTGGCATCGAGGTGCAGACGCCGCTGATGGCCAGGTGGTTGGCGGCGGAGGGATTCCAGGTAAGCATGATCACTTGGGATGAGGGGGATGAATTCGGGCACGAAGAAGGAGCCGTGATCGATGGCGTCAAGGTGTTCAAGCTATGCAAGCGAACTGATGGTCTTCCGATCCTGCGCTTTGTTTATCCACGCTGGACCAGTCTGTGGGCTGCGCTTGATCGGGCGGATGCGGAGATCGTTTATTACAATTGCGGGGATCTGGGGCTCGGTCAGG
This sequence comes from Luteolibacter sp., assembly GCA_044369025.1. GTDB lineage: Bacteria > Verrucomicrobiota > Verrucomicrobiia > Verrucomicrobiales > Akkermansiaceae > Luteolibacter. The sequence continues at coordinate 410 of JBIPMR010000254.1, read as the reverse complement.
TGGTCCATTGGTCGCGGGTCCGGGGTCGCAAGGTGCTGTATTCGGTGGCCAATGACGTGGATTGCGTCCGCAGCTTACCGGCGCTGGATCCTTTGCGGGAGCGGTTGCTTTACAAGTATGGAATCAAGCGGTCAGACCGGATCGTCGTGCAGACGAGAAAACAGAAGCAATTGCTGGAAGACGAGTTCGGGCGATGTTCGCGAATGGTCCCCATGCCGAGTGGAGGCTTCGTGGAGGGGGAGGGGGCGGAGACGGTCGCTCATCAAAGCGGAGAGCGGTTGCAAATCCTGTGGGTCGGTCGTTTGACCAAGCCGAAGCGCTTGGAGTGGCTGCTGGATCTCGCGGAGCGCTGTCCGGACGCCGACTTCGATGTCTTGGGCGCGGCCAACACGGAGAGCGACTATGCAAAA
>JBIPMR010000253.1:0-5661 GCA_044369025.1 Luteolibacter sp. | reverse complement strand
AATTTCCGTGCTCGCCCTTCCACTCGGCCCACACTTGGTTGTCGACGTGATAGACGATCTCCGGCGTAAAGCGGAGATCGATGGTTTTAAGGTCAGCGCCAAGGGTGGGTTCGATTTCCAAGGTCGAGCCGACGTTGCGGGTGTCAAAAGCGGTGGGCGAGGGGCCGGTGGCAAGGTCGCGGAGAATGGCTTTGGCCTTTTCCACATCCAGCTCGTCTTTGACATGAATGTTATCCGGCAGTTCCGAGGGCTCGTATTCCGTTGGATAGATGAATTCCTCAATCGATTCCGAGGTGGCCTTCTGGCCGCTGCGGGCGGTGCAGAGCATGGTTTCAACAATGGTGGCCTTGCTGTCCTTGATGAGCTGGGCCACCTGCTGGCGGAGTTCCCCGTCATTGGCCGGTGGCTTGGGGCCGAACATCAGCTCGGTGAACTGCTCGTGGGAAACATCGATGAACTCGACCTGGACGCGGATCTGTTTCATCCCTGTGCCGGATTGATCGCCAGACTCGCCCTCGATGGGTTTGGCCTGGCCGTGAGCCGAGGTGATTAGACTGAGATAGAGACATGCGGCAATTCCATGAAGCAATGGTTTTTTCATAACTCGACCCTCAACCTGACAGTCGGAAATCAGGGCGACGAGGAGAAAATCCCCACAGGCCACCCGACGTGCTGATGGGTAAGGAGGGCGGACACTCCTGTCCACCAAGCCAATGGACCGCGAAAGCCCCGCGCGAAGCTCTTCATTTGTGGTTGAAGGGATGCGACGCGCCGTGCTGCCACACGATGGTTGTGGACAGGGCGATGGCGGGCCACGACCTGATGCAGGCGATCACGCGGAAATCAGAGAGAGAATCTACCGCAGAGCCACAAAGGTCGCAGAGGAGTGCAGAGTTGGATTTCTTGAAGCAGGGGTTAACTCTGCGTCCCTTTGCGATCTCTGCGCCTCTGCGGTTCACTCTTTCATTGTGGATTTTTGATTGGGAAGACGCGGAGGCGGGACACTTCTGTCCCGCGGGCCAATGGGGGGAGAAAGGTGGAGAGCTTCGCGCTTTGCTTTCGCGACTCATTGGCTTGGCGGACAGGAGTGTCCGCCCTCCTTAGGACGTCGGATTTTCCTCGATCACCCGGTGGCCGTCAAATTTTTCGGGGTCCTCGTGCCAGGGAATTCCCGCGTTGGCGTTGCATTGCAGATTGGCGATCACCTGCGCGCCTAACAAGAGAATCAGCGCGATGGCTTCCATGGTCAGCAGCACGATGATGATGGTGGCCATCGAGCCGTAGAGCACGTTCACCATCGAGATGTTGGTGTAGTAGTAAACCAGCAGGTAGCGGACGATTTCCCAAAGAATCGTGGCGGTGATTCCTCCGGCGAGGGCGCGGCGGAACGAGATGGTCGCGACCGGCATGATCTTGTAAAACAAGGTGAACAGCAGCACCTGGCCCAACACCCCGGTGATATAGATCATGGTGCCGAAATACTGATGGAACTCCAAATCGAAGCCGAAAAGCACATGGTTCTTGCGGCTTTGCACGTCTAACACCGCATTGACCGTGGTGATGACGATCAGTCCGGCCGTCACGATGAGAATGAACAGATAGGGCATCAGGGCGGAGACCCAGAACCGGCGTTTCAAAGTGGGCAGCGGGCGGTGGAAGATGATCGCGATGGCATCCTCCATGATGCGGAAGGCGAAGGAGCTGAAAAACAGCAGCATCAATAGTCCCACCCAGCCGACCCATTCGCGGGTTTTGAGAAACGCCAGCATCACCTCGGTGAGCGTGGGGGCGAAGCCGGGGGCGATCATGGAAATTTCCGCGCCCAGCGATTCCAACATGACCGCTTGCGGATAGAAGTGGGACGACGCCACCATCAGCAGCGCCGACAGCGGGATCAGCGAGAGCATCATGTTGTGGGCGACGGCGGACGCGAGCAGCAGCCCGTGGTTGCGCAGGAAAAAATCACGCATCACCCGACCGCTGAAACTTAGAACCTTGGGCACACGTTTTTCCATCCGGGCTGAATCTGCGGTAGCCTTCCAGACCAAGCAAACCCAATCCTTGTGGCGTGTCAGAGCCGCAAGGATTGATCGAGGAGCGCGAGGAAACCGGCGCGCTCGGCCGGCAGCGTTTCGGAGGAAATCTCGCGGGCGAGGGCTGCGAGCAGATCGGCATCGATGATCCCGGCTTGTTCGCCGGCGAGCCATTGGGCGTAGGTGCAGACGAGCGCCGCGAAACGGGCGTCGTCGGAAGGTTCGGCCCCGGCGTTGCGGGTGATGGCGATGCCGGCGGCGGGCTCGCCGTTGACGGTCCATTCGAGGCTGCCGAGTTCACCGGTGGCGGTGGACGGGTCGATCTCGATGACCAGCGTGTGGGCGGTTCCGGCGGCGAGGCGGGTCGGCATCGGTTCGGCGGGGCCCCCCTCGACGGGGGCGTAGCCAAGCAGGCGGTAGCGGAAAACGTGGGTCGCATTCGGGCGGAAAACGAGGTTGGCCTCGCAGTCGTCATTCGGATTTCCACGGATGGAGATGAACAGCAGCTTGGCGGAGGGTTTCCACGGACAGGAGAGGGTCTCACAGGCGAGGGTGGCGGCGTGGCTGGTGACGCCGGACTCGCGGGTGTCCGGGTGCCACGGGGATTTGCCGACGCGGGCCACGGCGGTGACTCCGCCGAGGCGGATCGGGAAACTGTTGAGAAGTTCCTCGAGTCGAACGCTCTCACGCGGAGGCAGACGGCGTTCTTCGCGGACCGCCTGGGTGATGGCCGCGAGACTGGATTGGCCCGAGTAAACCGGCAATTGAAGCGTCGGAGCTTCCGCGACCGTGACCGATTCGCGGGCGCGCAGGGTCGGAATCCCTGCGGGCGCGGCTGGCGGGCTGACAGGATCGGTTTCAGCCACCGCATCCGGAAGAGCCGGGTCGGCGGGTGGGAGATTCGGAGTGTCCTGAGGCGTTTGGGAAGCGGGCGCGGTTTCGGCCGCCTGCCTGGGTGCGCCCGCCGGGAAACTTGATAGAATCAAAAAGGCGAGGGCGACGGCAGCGGCGGTGGCGAGAAAAACCAGCCAGGGTTTCCGGCGGCGGCGCTGGACGTTGATCGATATCGTATTGGAGGAGCGATCCACCTTGCGCGCGTTTTGCAGGACCGTCGCATGTTGGGCGGGCGTCAGGCGCTCCGTCCCGACGGCCAGGGATTTTGCTAGATTCTGATGCAGCGCCGCCTGGTCCTGGAGCGCCGCCTGCCAATCCGGGTCGGCTGCGGCGGCGAGTTCGAAGGCGGCGGCCTGGTCCGCGTCCATTTCGCCTAACAAATAGGCGGTCGGGCGGGGATCTTCGGGGTCTGGTTTCATTTTAAATCGTCGGGGAGGATGGTGCGCAGGCGGTGGAGTCCGGTGTGGATGAGGAAGCCGATATTGCCGGTGGAGAGGCCGGTGATCCGCTGGATTTCCTGATAGCTGAGGCCCTGTTGGAATTTGAGCAGGATGACTTCGCGCTGGTTTTCCGGGAGGCGCTGGAGCAGCTCCATGAGCCGGAGGAGGCGTTCCTGCTGCTGGGCGTGTTCGTCCGGCTGGAGGCCGGGGCCGGCGATCTTTTGCCAACGGATGTCGTCGAGCGGCTGGGTGCGCTTGTCCTTGCGCAGCATGTCGAGGGCGCGGTTGCGGCAGACGGTGAAAAGCCAGGATTTGAGGTTGTCGCCGACCTTGGCGATGTCCTGCCGGCACAGCCGGATGAAGGTGTCCTGCACCGCATCGCGGGCGCGGTCCGGATCCCGGAGCAGGGAGCTGGCGTAGGCGATGAGCGGCGATTCGTAATCGAGCATGGCTTGCCCGACGAATTGCTCATGGCTTGCGGAAACGGCGTTGGCGGGATCATCGGCGGGTGCGGGACTCGCGGATAAAACGTCCTGGTCCCCGGCAATTTTAGGGGGATTTCCTGAAAATTCCTGCATGTCAGCGGATGAAGTAGCTCAGGTGTTCCAGTTCCAAGGCGAGATCGACGTTGTTGACGGTGACGTCCGGGGTGACTTCGAGCACGATGGGAGAGAAATTGAGGATTCCCTGGATGCCGGCGGCGACGAGGCGGTTGACCACGGCTTGGGCAAACTCCACCGGGACACACAGGATGGCAAGTTTCACACCCTCGCGGGCGATGAAATCTTCCAACTCGGAATCCGGGAAAACCGGCACGCTCACGCCGCGCGCGCGGGTGGCGTCCGGGTTGGCATCGAAGGCGGCGACGACCTCGAAGCCTTCTTTTTCAAATCCATGGTAGCGGAGCAGCGCCGACCCGAGATTTCCCGCGCCGACGAGGATGACCGGTTGCAGGTGCTCGCGCCCGAGGGCTTCGCGGATGGTGGACGAGAGGATTTCAACCGGGTAGCCGAGGCCGCGGGTGCCGAATTGGCCGAAATAGGCGAGGTCCTTGCGGAGTTGCGCGGGCTTCACGCCGGCGGCGCGGGCGAGGGTGGTGGAACTGACGGTTTCCACGCCGTTGTCGTTCAGTTTTTGCAGGCAGCGGTGATAGATGGAGAGCCGATAGATCGCTTTTTTGGGGATGTCGATCTTGCCGATTTTTTCGGGAGAGTCCACGGGTGCGGTGTCGTTGGGGGGAAGAACGGCGGGTGCCGTTAGAGCGCGTCGGGGTTTTGCAAGAGCGCCGAGACCCGGTTGAGCAGGACTCCGGCACCGCCGCCATCGACGACGCGATGGTCGAAGGTGAGCAGCAGATCGGCGACGGTGGCCGGCAGGAATACCTCGACCTCGGTGCTCCACACCGGTTTTTTCACCCCGGCGCCGATGCCGAGGATGAGGGTTTCGTTAGGCAGCGGGATGGGGGTGCCGGTGGTCAGGCCGAAGGTGCCGAAATTGGTGACCGTGGCGATGCCGCCGCGGCAGTCGTTTTCGGTGAGGCGGCGGCGGCGCGCGCGGTCCACCAGGTCGTCGTATTCGGAGATCAGGTCGCGCAGGTTCTTTTGGTCCACTTTGCGGACGACGGGCACCACCACGCCATCTTCCACCTGGACCGCCACGCCGATGTCGAAAGAGCGCGGATGCACCACCTTGTCGCCGATCAGATAACCGGCGGTGGTCGGGTTCTCGGTGAGGGCGAGGGCGAAGGCGCGGAGCAGATAGAGCGTGAGTCCGGGCTTGGGCGAGTGGTCGCGGCGGTGGTCTAACACACGGTCCAGGTTGACCGGGAGTCCCACGGTGGCCAGCGGGCGGGTCCAACTGCGGCGCATCGCGTCGGCCACGGCGAGTCGCATCGGCGAGGCGTGGGTGCTCGGCCAGGCTTCGAGGTAATCGAGAAATTGTTCGAGATCCTCCACGGTCACGCGGCCGCCCGCGCCGGTGCCGGCAATGGCGGAGATGTCGGCCTCGCGGATTCCCAAATCATCCATCCGGGCGCGCATCCGCGGCGAAATATAGTGGGCGCCCATCACCCCGGTGGGCACCGGCAGGCCTTTCACGCTGGGCACCACCGCGGGTGCTTCCTCGTAGGCGTCATCGTCGAGCGCGAAATGCAGGTTCGCTTCGGCTTGCGCCGGATTGCTGGAATGGCTGGCGGCGGTCCGCTTGATTTCCTGCGATTCCAAGGTATCGACGCCGGTGCGGGTCACCTCCTCTTCGGTGACCTCGAGCAGTCCTAACAAAGTTCCGACCGAGTA
>JBIPMR010000252.1:0-5672 GCA_044369025.1 Luteolibacter sp. | reverse complement strand
TTGCCATCGAGATCAAACAGCGGACCGCCCGAATCGCCGCCGATGAGCGTGCAGTCGGTGGTCAGGAAATTGCCGGGGCCTTTGGAAACCACCCGGCCGAATCGAACCGGCGGCGTCCGCGCCGCATCGAAGCCCGCCGAGTGGCCGAGGGCGATCACCCAATCGCCGGCGGCAAGCGGCTTCGAAGCGCCCATGCCGACGAACGGCCACGGGCCGGGTTTGATGATTTGCACCATGCCGATGTCCTTGGAATAGTTGGCACCCAGCACTTTGCCCTTCACCTGCGAGCCGTTGGGAAAGACCACCATCAGTTCTTCCGCGCCTTGAATCACGTGGGCGGCGGTGAGGATCAACCCATCCGCGGTGGTGATCACGCCGGAACCGGACGAGCCGGTGTCCTCGGAGATCAGCGCCACGGTGGATGGTAGCACTTTGGCGGAAACCGCCTCCACTTTCGCCTGGATCTTCGCCAAATCCGCCAAATCCCGGATGGGCTCGCGGGCCTGGGTCAGGCCGCTCGCGGCCATCAGCCACAGGGCCGCACCGATGAGAGAAACACTTGGTTTGATTTTCATAATGGCATGATGGAACCGGCACCGCGCCGCCGTTTCGTCTGGCAATAATCAAGGGTGGAAGATCCGCGGCGGACCGCATACAATTGTCACGAAGATGCCAAAACGCAACCCGCCAGAATCCACCCAGCTCCGCGCCGAGGCGCCAGCCAACAAGCCGTCGCGCGGCCCGGGAGCGCTCTCGCTGCTGATCTTCTGGCCCTTTCACCTGTTCCATCTTTTCACCCGCCCGCTCGGCCAGCCGCTGAGGTTTCTCGCGCGAGTCGCCGGCTATCCGGTCGTCGCCGGACTCTACGCCCTGGCATTTCTCGCCATTATTTACGGGATCCGGGCGAAAAACTACGACCTCTCGAAAATCCATGCGATGCCGCAGCGCTCGATCATCACCGACCGCCTCGGCGAGGAAATCGGACGCATCCACGGCGAAAAACGCTCGCTGGTGCCGCTGCGACAGGTTTCCGAAGACTTCCGCAAGGCGATCCTCGCGCGCGAGGACGAGCGGTTTTACAAACACGGCGCCGTCGATCCCATCGGCATCGGCCGCGCGGTTTTGAAGAATTTCCAAGGTAAAAAAGAAGGCGCATCCACCATCACCCAGCAGCTCGCCTCGGATATTTTCCAACTCAAACGCGGCGAAAAACGCGGCGACACCCCGCGCCAGCTCGACCGCAAGATGTTGGAAATCGCGATCGCCTTCCGCTTGGAAAGCATGCTCGAAAAGGACGATATCCTCGAAGCCTACATCAACCAGATCAACTGGGGCCGCCAGATCAAAGGCGTCGGCGAGGCGTCGCGCATCTATTTCGAAAAACACCCGTCCGAGCTCACGCTGTCCCAATCCGCACTGCTCGCCGGCATCGTCCGCGGCCCGGATTCCTTCAACCCCTTCAAGTCGATGGAGGCCGCCACCCGCGAGCGCAACACCACGCTCGAGCGCATGGTCACCGCCAAAGTCATCACCCGCGCCCAAGCCGACGCCGCCAAGTTGGAACCCATCGAAATCCGCCCGGAATGGCGGCGCGAAGCCCACGAATCCTACGCCATGGACGCCATCCGCCGCGACCTCGAAGAGATCCTCGAAAAGGAAAACATCGAACTCGGCGGACTCAACATCACCACCACCATCGACCTCCGCCTCCAACAAAAAGGCGAAGAAGCGCTCGATAAAAAACTCCGCGAGGTCGAGCGGCTCGGCGGCTACCCGCATCAGACGCGCACCGCGTGGCTCGCCACTCCCGAGGGCCAACGCAAGGAAACCGACTACATCCAGGGCGCCGCGGTGGTCATTGAAAACCGCACCGGCGCCGTGGTCTCCATCGTCGGCGGCCGCGATGCCGATGAGTCCCGCTTCAACCGCGCCAACCAGGGGAACGGCCGCCAGGTCGGCTCCTTGTTCAAACCCTTCGTCTACCTGGCCGCCTTCGATGCCGGCCTGCGCCCGCACACCCAGATCAGCGACGGCCCGCTCCAGCGCGGCGAAATCAAAGGCGCGGGCTCCTGGCGGCCGAACAATTCGGACGGCAAGTTCGGCGGCATGCAGCCGGTTTCCTACGGCCTGATCCGCTCGCGCAACACCATGTCGGTGCGGGTCGGCAACTACGCCGGGATTTCCAAAGTCAAGGAAGTCACCCGCATGGCCGGCTTCTCCGCCGAGGTCCCGGACAGCCCGGTTTCATTCCTCGGCACCTGGGACGCCACGCCGTGGGAGGTCGCCACCGCCTACTCGATTTTCCCCAACGACGGCGTCCGCTACCGGCCCTATCTGATCTCCGAAATCAAGGACCGCGACGGCAACATCCTCTACACCACCCCGCCCCTCCCCTATCAAGCGGCCAAGGCCGGCTCCGCCTGGTCGATTTCCCGGATCCTCAACGAGGTCGCCACCCGCGGCACCGCCGCCTCAGTCACCCGCCTCGGCTTCGACAAACCCTGCGGCGGCAAAACCGGCACCACCAACGACTTCAAAGACGCCTGGTTCGCCGGCTACACCTCCACCCTCACCTGCGCCGTCTGGGTCGGCTTCGACAAACCGAAAAAAACCATCCAAGGCGGTTACGGCTCCACCCTCTCGCTGCCCGTCTGGGTGGACATCATGAAAACCGCCGACCGCCTCGGCTACAAGGCCGGCAAGCTCAACAGCAAGGTCAACATCATGGAAATGGAACTCTGCCGCCTCTCCGGCAAACGCGCCACCAACGGCTGCCGCGCCGCCGCCACCGCCTACACCGACCAAGTCCCCGGCGACATCGCCCTGCCGGAAAACGACCTCTGCCCGATCCACCCCGCCCGCGCGCTGGCGGTGGATGAATCGAGCGTGCCGCCACCGACAGCCCTCGCGGTGGAAGAATCGCCGTTGCGCGCCCTGCCGGTCGAGGACGTGATGGACGAACCGATCCCACGCGCCCTGCCCGTTGAATAACCATCATGACCCGCTTTCCGGGATTTCTGCTGCTGCTCACCACGCCGCTGGCGGCGGCGGAAAACGCGCGGCTGGAATTCGCGCTCGCGGTGTTGGAGGAATCGCGGGCGCTGGAATCCGCGGCGGATCGTTTTGAAAAGGCCCGGCTGTTGGACCCGCTCGCGTTGCCGCTGGTCCAACGCGCGGTGGCTCGCAAAACCGCCGAGGGCGACCGCGCCGGCGCGGTGAAACTTTTCCGCGAACTCGCCACCGCCCGCCCCGACGATCTGCAAGTGCAATTCCTCTACGCCGATTTCCTCCAACAACAGGGAGATGGCGACTCGATGGCGCGCAAACTCGCCACCGACACCCTGGAAGCCGCCTTGCAAAAACACCCCGGCCACCCGGGCGTGATCCAACGGCTGCACGCGATCTATCAGGCCAGCGGCCGCAAAGCCGATGCCGCCGCGCTGTTGGAAAAACTCCCGCCCGATGATCCCACTTCCGCGATGCTTTTCGCCGCGCTCACCCGCAGCACCCTCGATGCGGACGACGCCGCGCAGCGCGACCGGCTCGATGAACATTACATCACCTCACTAACCGCCCACCCGCAGCTCGCCGCCCTCGCCCGCGAGGTGTCCGAATATTTCCGCAACAGCGGCCGGCTGGAGCTCGCCATCGAAGCGCTCGAAAAGCACGTCGCCGCCGCGCCGTCGTCGCTCGATTTGCGGACGCGCCTCGGCATTCTCCACTTTTCCGCCAAGCAGGACGAAAAAGGCCTGCGGGTGCTCAAGGAGGTGTTGGAAATCCACCCGCAGCAGGCGCTCGCCCATCAGGCGCTGGCGAAGTATTTCCGCTCGCACCAGCAGCCCGAGGCCGCCCGCCTGCATGCGGGCGAGTTGTTGAAAATCCGCAGCGGCTCGCCGGCGGATTTCCTCAAGCTCGCCGCGGAATGGCTGGCGGCGGATGAACCCCGGCAGGCGCGGCTGTTGTTGGAGCGGGCGGTTTTCAGCCACCCGGAGCATCCCGAGTTGCTGCAACAACTCGCCATCGCCACCCGCCGCGATCCGGAGACCCGGGAAAACGCCGCGCGGATTTTCCGCGAAGCCGAAGCCGTGCTGCCCGCCGGGGCGAAAAACGAGCCGGCCTTTCTCATCGAGTCCGCCGAGACCCTGATCGAGCAAGGCCAGAGCAAAGCCGCCGAAGACCGGCTGCGCGCCGCGATCCGCGCCTATCCGCCCGAGGCGAAAAAAGAAAGCGCCGCCGCCCTCCGCCGCCTCGCCGCGCTGTGGGAAGCGGAAAACCGCAATGCCGACGCCGCCCGCGCCCTCCGGCTGCGCGCCGATGCGCTGGATCGTTAAGATTTCCTGGCAAATCCCGGCCCGCAAATGTCTTGCACAAACCAGGCACCGGCACTAACTCCCCTCTCATGTCCTCCGAAACGACCCTCATTTTATTCAAGCCCGACGCGATTTCCAAAAACATCAGCGGTCAGGTGCTCGCCCGTTTCCAAGCCGAAGGTTTTGTGATCCGCGGCATCAAGATGATGCAGCTCAGCGATGAAATCCTCGCCGAGCACTACTCGCACATCGCCGACAAGCCGTTTTTCCCGTCCGTCCGCGGCTTCATGCAGGAAACCCCGGTCATCGCCCTCGCGCTGGAAGGTGAAAACATCATCGCCCGCGTCCGCGATCTCATCGGACCCACCGATTCCACCCAGGCCGCCGCCGGCACCATCCGCGGCGACTTTGGCCACAAGGACGGCGATGCGAAAATGCGCAACGTCTGCCACGCCTCCGATTCCACCGAAGCCGCCGCCGCCGAAATCAAGCGCTTCTTCACCGACAGCGAAATTTTCAGCTACTGAGGAAATAAGGAGGGTGGACACTCCTGTCCACCCGCCGATGAACCGCGAAAGCGAAGTCGTTCCGGCTCATCTTTCTCTCCCCATCGGCCTCGCGGACAGAAGTGTCCGCGCTCCTTAGGGAGGGTGGACACTCCTGTCCACCCGCCGATGAACCGCGAAAGCGAAGTCGTTCCGGCTCATCTTTCTCTCCCCATCGGCCTCGCGGACAGGAGTGTCCGCGCTCCTTAAAAAGCAATCGTCAGGGTTGAGAGCTTGTGACCCGGGGATTCAGAAGTTAGCTTTTGCCGATGTTCTCCCCCGGTTTCGAATACACCACCTGGTTGGGGCTGAGCGCGTTGCTGCTCTTCTACGGGGTGGGGATTCTCCACGTGCTGCATGCGTTGATGCACGTGCGGACGTCGCAGGGGACCATCGCCTGGGTGATCTCGCTGCTGACGATTCCGTTTCTGGCGATCCCGATGTATTGGTTGTTAGGCCGCACCCGGTTTTCCAAGGATGTCGGCGGACGGCGGGAAAACGACAGCCGCTTGCACAAGCTCGCGACCGACATGCACCAGCGGCTCAGCGGTTATGAGGTCGACCTGCCGGAAGACGACGCCTTCGAGCGCGCCGCCCGATTGTTAGGCGGCCTGCCGTTCACCCGCGGCAACGATCTGGAGCTGCTCATCGACGGCGAAAAAACCTTCGCGCGGATCTTCGAGGCGATCCAGGAAGCCCGGAGTTATCTCTGTGTGAATTTTTTCATCGTCAAAAACGACACGCTCGGCACCCGTTTCCAACAAGCCCTGATCGAGCGCGCCCGGACCGGGGTGAAGGTTTACTTTTTGTTCGACGA
>JBIPMR010000251.1:0-5673 GCA_044369025.1 Luteolibacter sp. | reverse complement strand
GGCGTTTTTCATTAGCCACTATTGGGCTTGGGGGGCGGTAGCCCGCCCCTCCCATAGGTCAAGCTTTCCAGGCCGTCCGCCCAGAGATCGAGCAATTTCTCCGCCGCGCGACCTTCCACCTCCAAGCGCAGGTCGGGCGACTGATAAGCGGCGGCCATCAGGCATTCGCCCTGGCCTTCGTGGAGCCGGATGGATTCGGTCAGGTTTTCGGGATCCGCGGTGTGGGCGAGGGTGCCGCGCTCGGTCATGATCACGCTGGCCCAGGGGCTGCGGGTCGCATCGAGGACTTCGGCCGGCAGCTCGTAAGGAGCGAGGGTTTCGATGTCGCGCAAGGCGAGCAGGCGCGCGCGGAAATCCTGGAGTTGACCGGCCAAGGGGCGGTGGTCCGCCCGGTGGATCACCAGCGGCAGCGTGTTCATGGAAAATCCGGCGGTGCCCGTTTGCGGCGGGCCGCTGCGCACTTGTTCGACGGCCACGGCAGCGGTGCCGGACGCCTGCGCCACGGCCTGGCCCCAGGCCCATGTTAGAAGGGTCGGCACCGTCACCTGAAGGATCGCGGCGGATGATTCGAGCCGGCCTGCAAACGCCCCCCCCAGACAACGGACGGCCTTGGCCGCGGCTTCTGTGGGGAATGGCGCGGGCGGAGGCATTTGGATCGCCTCGAATTCCTTGCGAAGCAGCGCGCCGGCGGCGGCGGTGGTGGCGGGTGAGTCGGGCGGCGGCCAGGTGGTGAGGCGGAGACGGTCCGGCGTGATGCCGGCGTGAAGGCATTGGAGAAATCCATGGAGGATGCGGCTGATCGACCGCCCATCCAACAACGCATGATGAAAGGTCCAGACGAAGCGCCGCTCACTTGGCCAATACATGGCCCGCCACGGGCAGGCGGCGGGAATCAGCAGCGGCTGGAGGCGGTCTGCCGCCAGCCACTCCGTCCACGATGCGGGCGACGGTGCATCCGAATTCAAAATCCCGGGTCGCCTGGCCTTGATCCAGTGGGTGGGTTCGCCGGCTTCGATTCCGAAGGCCATTTGCAGCGCCTCGGTCTGCGCGGTGACGGTTGCCCAGGCGGCGGCCACTTGGGCGGCGGCGGTTTTCCGGCGGAAAATGATTTCCACCTGTTCGACATGCGGTCCTTCACCGCCCGCCGCCAGCGCATCCCGCAACATGATGATTTGAAGCGGTGCCAGACGCGAGGCGGGCTCAAATGGGCGGGGCATGGCGCAGCACAACCCCGCCCGGCCAGACGGTCAAACCCGGAATTCCGGCCTAGACCGCAAGCGTCTGCTCGCGTAAAGTGCAGATCCATGAAGGGTTCCCCCCCAGAAAGTTCCATTGCCTTTTTGCAAAACGGCCACTCTCATGATGACCCGGTTCCCCCACCCCGCTGCCTGTTGCCGGAGGCGAGGATCGTGATCTCGTATGTGGTGGTGGCGAGCGCCTGGATCATCGGATCGGACTTGTTTCTGAGCAATAACGTGACGGACCAGTATCAGACCGGAGTGATCCAATCGCTCAAGGGTTTGAACTTCGTGATGACGACCGCGATCCTGCTGTTTTTCGTGCTGCGGAGTGCCTACGTCGGGTGGCGGAGTGCCGAAGGCCGGCGCCTGGCGGACATGGAGCGTGCGCGCGAAACCTATCGAAGCCTTTCGTCGAAAATCCAAACTCTGCGCGAGGAGGAACGGACGCAGATCGCCCGTGAGATCCACGACGAGCTCGGCCAACTGCTGACCGGCATCAAAATGGAGCTGCGGCTGATTGAAAACGATCTATCGAACCGGGAGGACCGCTCGCTCAACCCGGTGATCGACAAACTGGTGGACACCGCCGAGATGGTCGACAGCACGATCGGCTCGGTGCAGCGGATTGCCGCCGGCCTGCGGCCCAGCGCGCTGGATTACCTCGGCCTGCCCTGCGCCCTCAACCAGGAGGCCGAGCGCTTTGCCAAGCGCACCGGGATTCCCTGCGCGATCGATGTCAAGGAGCCGGAGACTGCGATGAGTCCCGAGGTGGAGACCGTCGTGTTCCGGATTTTCCAAGAGTCCCTCACCAACATCGCGCGCCACGCGCACGCCAGCAAGGTGGAGGCGGACTGCGCGGAAAACGAGGGCGTGTTGCGGCTTTCCGTCCGGGACAATGGTGACGGCATGGATCCCTCGGCGCTGGACGACCCGGACTCGTTAGGGCTCATCGGCATGGTGGAACGGGCCGAAACGATCGGCGGCTCGGTGTTTTTCATCAGACATCCTGACGAGGGCACCGAGGTGGTCCTCACGGTGCCGCTTGCGGGAAAACCCGGCGGAGAGGGCCTTGCGGCATGAAAATTTTGATCGTCGATGACCACGTCCTGATCCGCCGCGGGATGATTTCGCTGCTCTCGGGGCAATACCAAGGTTTGCAGATCGGCGAGGCCGCCGACGCCCGCGAGGGGCTGGACGCGGTGGCCAAAAACCTGTGGGACCTGGTGATCGTGGACATCAGCATGCCCGGACGCAATGGCTTGGAACTGATTCAGGAAATCAAGCGCGAGAAACCCAACCTGCCGGTGCTGGTGGTGAGCGCGCACTCGGAAAAAGACTACGCCCTGCGCGCCTTCAAGCTCGGGGCGTCGGGATATGTTTCCAAACAAAGCGCGCCGGACGTGCTGGTGACGGCGGTGGAACGGCTTCTGTCAGGCAGGCGCTACGTCAGCCAGGACATGGCCGAGCAGCTGGCGGGGGCGGTTTCCGGCAATGCGCCGACCGATTCGCACGCGGCGCTCTCCAACCGTGAGCTCGAGGTGCTCAAGCTGATCGCCTCAGGCCGCACCATCAAGGAGATCAGCGGGATGCTCGCGCTGAGCGTAAAAACCGTAGCCACCTACCGCAGCCGCATCGCGGAAAAAATGGGGCTTTGCTCGAACGTCGAGCTGACCCGCTACGCGATGACGCACGACTTGGTGGATTGAGCGAAGTCTTGTAGGGAGTTTCCCCTACAAACAAATCAGCAATCGTCCAGTTTCATTTTATGAAAATGCGACGAGACTGAAGGGGTTGTAAGTAGTTGGTCTTGTCTCCTGCGTGGCTTCACCCGGTCACCCAGGAACACCCAGGGCGCCGTTCTTCCGGGGGGGGGAACGGCGCTCACTGGTTTTCAGGCGGGACGGGGCTTCGCCGGTCTTGCCGGATGGCACCCGGGCAGCTAGATTCCGCGCCGATGCCTCCGGATGTGCCTGAAACCGAGCCAAACCGCCGCTTGTGGGTCGGATTTTGGAGCATGATCGCCCAGCAAACGCAAAACGCGTTCACCGACAAGATGGCGCAATTCACGTTGATTCCGCTGGGCGCGGCGGTCGGGTTCACGGTGGAATCCTGGGCCGGACTGATGATCGCGCTGCCATTCGTGCTGTTCGCGCCGATCGCGGGCTGGGCGAGCGACCATTTTTCCAAACGCAATGTGATGCTCGGGGCGGCCGCCACCCAGATGGCGGTGCTCGGCTGGGTCTGCGCGGCGGTCTGGATGAAAAACCTGCCGGCGGCGCTGTGCGGGTTTTTCGCGCTGGCCACCCAGACGGCATTTTACAGCCCGGCGAAAATCGGCAGCAACAAGGAGTTGTTAGGATCGAAACATCTCGGCTTTGCGGCGGGCATCCAACAGATGACGGCGATGCTGGCGATGCTCGCCGGGCAGATCGCCGCAGGCTGGTGGTTCGACCGGCGGTTCTCCGGCCATGGCTCGACGGCGGATGCCGCATGGACGGCGGCGCTGGGGCCGCTGGCAATCCTCACTCTCCTGTCGATGCCCGCGCTGGCGCTGGCGTTGCTGATTCCGAAAGTCCCGGCGAAGGGCGGGGTGGCGTTCACGCCGCGGCTGGTGGTGAGTCACTTCGTGAATCTAGCGGGGCTGTGGCGCGACGCGCCGTTGCGCCGCGCTTCATTCGGCGTGGGGTTTTTCTGGGGCTTCGCGGCATTCATCAATCTGTGGGCGGTCAAGGTGGCCAAGATGATGACCCACGGCGGCGAAGGCTTCGGCACGCTGTCATCCGTGTTTCTGGCAGCGGGCTCGCTGGGAATGGCGGCGGGTTTCGGCGTGGCCGCGCTGCTGCTGCGCAAGCGCATCGAACTCGGCTGGGTGCCGCTGGCGGGCGGGGTGATGACGCTGATGGCGGGGCTGCTCGCCTGCCTGACACCCGGCGGCGGATGGTTTCTAACGGCGCTCGGGCTGCTGGCGTTTTCATCCGCGGTGTTCCTCGCACCGTTGAACGCGTGGATGCAGGACCGCTACCCGGCGGACCGGCGCGGCGAGCTGCAATCCGCGGTGAATCTGCAGGACTGCCTCGCCGGCATGACCGCCGTGGGGCTCATCGTTTTGTTCGAGTTGGCAACGGCGGCGCTCGGCGTGGATGCGGCGCTGGGATTCCGGATGCAAATGATCTTCGTCGCGCTGGTCTGCGGCGGCATGACGGTTTCCATCATCCGCCTGCTGCCCGGCGACTTCATCCGGCTCATCGGCGTGGCAATGATCCGCGCCATCTATCGGGTCCGCGTGCGGCATCCCGAACGCATCCCGAAAACCGGCGGAGTGCTGTTGTTGCCGAATCACGTGACCTACGCGGATGCGTTTTTCATCTCCGCTTGCTGCACGCGCCCGGTGCGTTTCGTGATGGACGAAGCCTTCATGGCTTCGCGGGCGATTCGGATGTTTGTCGGGATTTTCGACACGATGACGATCCGCCGCGATCAACCGCTGGAAGCCATCCGCAGCATGATCAAGGCGCTGAAAAACGGCGATCTCGTCTGCCTGTTTCCCGAAGGCCAGCTCACCCGCACCGGCGCGCTGTGCGAACTGCGGCGGGGCTTCGAGCTGACCGCCAGAAAAGCCGGCCACCCGCTCATTCCGATGTGGTGCGATGGTTCGTGGGGATCGATTTTCTCGTATGAGCGCAGCCGGTTCTTGCGCAAAAAGCCGGACGGGTTTCCGCGGGGGTTGTCGGTCGCGTTCGGGGAGGCGATCGCGCCGGCGGAGGCAAACCTGGAGCTGGTGCGGGGCAGATTGCTGGAAACTTCGGCGGCGGCGATGGCCGATCGGTTCCGCGCGTCCGGCTGGGGTGCGCGCATGCCGCGCGGGAAAGGGCCCGGCCTCGAAAACTTCCGCGCGAGCGGCGAGGCCGCGCGCCGGCGGGCGTGGGTGAATGGTTATCAGATCGGGCAGGTGAACGCGTTGCAACGGCACCGGCCGTTTCATGTATTAGCGGGTGATCCGGCGGTGTCGGGTTTGCCGGGCGTGACTTTGACGTTTCCGGAATGGTTTGGAGCCCGCGTGGAAAGCCGCGAGCTGCCAGAGCCGGGGGTGTGGGTCGGCGGAGATCGCTTGCGGGATGCTCTGGCGGCGGAGGATTTGGCCGGAGAGTTTGTCTTTTACGACTTCGGCGCGCGTTGTCTGGAGCCGCTGATCCTGGCCGGTTTGCTGCATCTGCCCTGCCTCGCGGTGGATGGCACGGTCATCGCGATGTCGATGCCGCACCCGCCGAAAAGCAAGCCGGGCGACGACGACCAAATCGGTCACAAGCCGGGTTCGTGGGGCAGGCTGCTGCCGGGATGGTATCTGGGCGGCGGCCGCGTTTTCGGGCCGGCCGCGCCGGAGGAAGGACTGGAGCTGCCGGCGGGAGCGTGGCTGGATGCGGAAGGCTTCCTA